>JBILMN010000079.1:0-13276 GCA_044375465.1 Oligoflexales bacterium
ATCGCTGCTTGCCAACACGTATTTGTTAATGCATGGACCATGCCAAGCATGAGGGGAGATCGCATCACGAGTCAATTTCCGTGTGAATTCAGTTCTAAATCCTCTCAACGATAAAAAATCATCATCCACATGGTGAGTTTGTCTTGAATTCAGGTGGTGCGATTTCGCTTCACGTCGTGTCAGATCGTATGTGATGGTGCGAGATGACGCATCTGTTGGGTCTATAATAGCCTCCTCATGGAATTCGATCGATGGCTCTTTAAGCCAAACCAGAGAGCCAAAATGATTGAACCAAAAAGGAACTTGATTTTTGATATAAAAATTCAGCAGGTCTGAAGTCCGAAATCACTGTCCGGCTTGGTTCGAAATACGCAAGCAAGCACATGACACCGTAAAGCTCAGTCATCTGGTCAATCATCAGCAACGGAAAAACCAATGAAGGGCATGTCTTCTGCCCCCATTGGTTTGGGCTTTGTCATGTTATTAATTCGCCGTTCATCTGCTGATACCAGAAAGATTTCGCAGGACGAAATCAAACATCTTCCAGTCCGAGATCGCCTGTAATTTATCACTTTCATTGAATCGTTTGATTTTTTCTGCCTCGTGAACATATTGAACGGTTGTAACTTCAACTCCATCATGCTCAAACACGGCCTGCATATTCACAGAATGCTTTTCACGGTCGTCGATGAAGACAATCGCATCAAAATCAGCGTGCAGCTTGTGCAGCAACGTCTTGAGCATAATCCCCTTGTTTTGCCCCTGAGTCAGCATGACGCCGCGATCCCAAAAGACCGGTTTGGCAGCTTCGAGTTTGAATTCTGTAATATCCTGGTGACTGATTCCTGAGCGCTCAGGGAAATTGACATCATAGGGAACATAGCGCTCGACGATGGCCGGCCTTCTGTCTGGCGAAAACCGATCGTAGGGAAAGCCATTGCGCTGAAGCTCCCTCAATGTTGAATCATGTGTATCAAGGTTGCGTGACGTGAGTGCCATGGTTTTCGCGCCGCGTTCACCAATTGATTTCAAATAGACGGGAATGTCTCTTTCAACGGCATGCATGGGCGCCACCGCATAAATTAAACCCTGCAGGTCCAGCATTTGCTCGATACTGTGCGCAACCAGGTCAGGCGATCCGGGCTGCTCTTCTAAAAGCTTAGCCTGCCACATGAACCAGTGCTCACTGCCAAGATCTTTTTCGGTGGCCATAGTCGTATTATCGATATCAAGTGCCACTAGGACTCTTTGTGCGCCGTGCTTTTCGACCACCTGCTCAATAACCTGTTTAACGTCGTCAAAACGCTCAAGTTTAACGTGGCCTGCGTTCTTCGCGAATGCGGTCGTTGCAGATGCCAGAACTGACATAAAAGTCAACGAAATCAGTTTCATAAAACCCCCTTAAAGCTATTTATCAGGACATTCAAAGACAGGTCAGGCGTTCTGCGCCAGCCTTCGGTGAGAGGCCTTTTAGCAATTTTCAATATTCATTAAAAATTAATTTAATTGTATACTATATTAACTAAAACTGAATTCAGGAGTGGCTGCCTTTTGTTCTCACTCATACACCTCAAATACTTTCACGATGCCGCTGATCTTCAAAGCATCGGAAAAGCTGCCGCCAAAAACCATGTCAGCCCGTCGGCAGTCAGCCAGGCCGTGAGAAGTCTCGAAAATTTTTTTGAAGCAGAGCTTTTAGAACACGCCAGAAACCGTTTCACCCTGACACATCAGGGCAAGGTCCTTCTGTGGAGAAGCGCAAAGATTCTGGAAGAATCTCAGCTGATCATCGATGAATTGAAATTCAAAGATAAAACTCCCAAAGGCGAAGTGCACCTTGCCACTCAGCAAAGTATTGCCCATCACATTCTGTCAGATTTTATGCAGGCGTTTCGCAAAGAATATCCCGAAGTCCAGCCGGTTCTTAAAATCGGCACGACTGATCTGGTCAAAAACTGGATTGAAAACCGGGAAGTTGAATTCGGGCTAAGTGTAGACAATTACGGAGATCATGATTTTTACGCGATCCCTATTTACAAAGGAAAGTACGTTTTTGTCACCGTACCGGACGCAAAGAAAAAGAAACCTACCGAGTACTCTTTCCTGCTACCCGGCCGCTACACCAGAGAATCGCAAACGTTCATGGCCAACTTCAAGACGGAATTTGGCCGCGATCCCGATGTGGTCCTCGAGGTTAAAAGTTGGACCGTCACCAAAAAGTTTGCCGAAGTCGGAATGGGTGTTGGATTGATCCCGGATTTTCTTCTGACCGGTAGTTCGCGCTCATCAGTTAAAATCATTGATATCGGACTTCCGGAAATCTCTTATGCCATTCACGCGCTCTATCCCCGCAGGAAAAATAAACTTTCACGGGCCAGTCAGTGCTTTTTGGACTCTCTTGAGAAATTCACGGCCAGGAACATGAAAGCCCCCAAGTAGCGTCACAGTTATCCGGGAAAATCATCTTGATAGTAAGGGGCTAGTAAAATAAATCAACAAGCCCCCAAAATTTTCCCCCGTCACTCGCCGTTATTAGCCGTTATTTCAGTGAACACCAGCCTTGCGGCGATAGGCCTTGGGTGCTCTTGGAGTCAATGGCTGGGGCGCAATCAGATCATCCTCATCCTCAGGAGAACTTGCTTCGCCATTTGCCATCATATAGCCACGCTCGGTAAAAAGGTCCGCCAGCCGTAAATAAATCATCTCCATCACGTCAAACATCGACTCTATGCAAAATGCTTGATGCTCATAAAACTTAATGCCGTCTTTTCCCCGCGCAAATACGCCGTCAAGAAACATCATATCGAGATGAGAATTGGGCACCAAAATTGACGCAAAAAGCTGCACAACGGTTATTGAGCTGGCTGTCGGCAAATAGATTTGATCTTGAGCAAAAATGGCCGCAGAATGCGGGTGGTAGAAGACAGCAATGCTATCCATCACGATTGAAATCACCTCATTAAATAAATTAGGTGCGTAGAAGCCAAAAACGCACACGATGCGGTAGCGTCAAAACCCACTGGCGAACCTTGGTCTGAGGCCAAACCTCACGCTCGATGCGGTCTGCCTTCTGAATCGTTCGACGCGCGCCAAATTGGGGGCAAAAACCGCGGCCTTTACACGAAAATCCGGATCCAGAACCGCGGATTCCGGCTTGCGACGCTCGTAAATAGCCATAAGATCATCGTGATGAATACCTTTTCTGCCTTTTTCGACTTTACTAAAAACTTGGATTTGTGAGAAAAATCCAACACTCGGGAAAAACCCCACAATAACTCCCCTCACCCAGGGACTAACTTTGTCATAACCGCCCGAAAGTACAGGGATTAAAACATGGCCCGCGTCTTGTATTCAACAGAGCTTATGTTGAACTAATCCAAACTTTGGAGAAAAACTATGAAATCGTTTCATGCCTATTTGATTGCTGCCATGAGCCTTCCGTCATCGTATGCCCTTGGCACTGAGACCCTGAAAAGCCCTTACTTTATTGATGGGGTCCATTGTGAGGGTTTACAAGATAAAGACCGAGATAAAACTATTGGAGAAGTCTTCGCCGATGATGAGGTCGCTAAGTTGGGCGTAAAGGCTCAAAATCAAATTTTCTGCGAACAAATTTTCTCAAAGCACGGAATTCAAAAATTTCAATGGGTCACACCGGATGACCTGGAAAAATTGACCTTTGGACTAAAACGTTCAGGTAAATATAAAAATATCGACGTCCGCATTGAAAAATCAGAACTACAAAATCACGTGCATCTAACAATAAAATTTGAGCAATTTGAGCCGCGAAACTACTTTTCAGTGAACGTCTCAAGCGGCTCTGACAAAGGATCTGCAACTGGAAGTCGCCAAACAACCACGGCAGACCTACTATTTCAATACCAAAAACGCGGAGCAGAAAATCCTGCAATGTTTGATTTAGGATTGCATACAATAAACTCGTCAGCTCCAAGCCCTCTGTCTGTTGAAGAGATTAAGAAAGGCAATAAAGATGTCGTTTTAGATACATCTGAGACTTTAGCCCAGTCGAAGCAAAATTGGGCATATACTGAAGTTTTTTACAAGGTACCGTTACTCCAAGGGAACCCATCATTTCCAATCGACTTCAAGCTTGGATTAAATAAGTCCAGGCTAAGCAAAGATGAAGTCAGCGACGTAAATACAAATTTCGAATTATCGAGTTCCTACAAACCTGACGAGTTAGTCCCTTTAAAATATAAATTTTCTTTACTTTACTCCACATATTCCGCTACGGGAGCCCAGTCGATCATAAGGAAAAAAGATGAAGAGGAAGACAAAAACCAGAAACGCAAGGACGTACACATCGTATTTGCAGGAATCCGTCAAGATTTCAAAGCAAGGTTTCTATCCTTTTATTTGAACTTCAATAGGTCTCTCACTTCTGAACTACATTATTTTTATAATTACGACATCAGGCTTAGACTGTCTGAACTTGGTGGAATTGTCGGAAGCCTTGGCTTTTCGGAAGACATGGTCTATGGGGCGATTTTGCCGGAACACCGTTTTGGACTGCCGAACCGTAGTTTATTTGACATATACCTATTAGCTGAAAAAGATTTCCGGGCATTCGAATCCGATAACAAAGTAACCTTTAAGGGGGGTGCGCGACACCTTGCGTCGGACCGCAACGCCTCCAGAGGAGGCTATTCTCGAGACCAAGGATTCGCTGAGATCGGCATAAAATCTCGATTGGATAATGTTGACGTAGGCCTATCGTTCATTTACGGCAGTCAAAGGCTCTACTGATGAGATATCTTATTTTCCTTTTGCTAGCGGTCACCAGTGGGGCCGCAGCCCTAGACCTCTGTCCACAATACATAAAAATCCACGCTAAGGACGTTGATCCTCGCATCAAGAGCGGGATCCCCTTTAAACTATTGAGTGTTGCCAGCGATGGCGAACACACGTATCGCAAAATCGTTCGAATCGAATACGATTTATGGAGTGAAAAGGTCGGCGTTGAAACATTGGGCGGAGAAAAGCAGGTTGTCACAATTAATGCGTCTGAAGGCGTTATTTGTCAGCAATTATCCTTTGCAAACGTCAAGTCGCGCGAGCTGAGATATCAGATTCTTCTCAACCCAGACCTGAGCGACGGTCTCTCGAAGTTAAAGTCTCGAGGCGCTGGGAAATCGGGATTTCTTGGAATTAATTGGAAGAGGTTGGCACAAGACCTCAATTCCGAAAAACTCCTGCTAGAGGGAGACTCGGTTCAGTGATCAGACGTATTTGGATTCGTATTTTCTTTCTTTTGGCTATAGCGGTCGTCCCTGCTACACTTCTGCAGCTAAAACTGCAGAAGGACAGCGTTGGAGTCGTTTATAACCTTGTAGAAGGTACTGGTGTGCGAGAGACCTTAGACCAGTTTCTTGCACTCATTAAAGCCGAAGCTCAACGAAATCCCCAATTAGAGTCGACCTTAAGAGAAGAATTTGGAAGGATTACAGCGGTAAAACGAAGCCTTGAATCTTTCTTTTATGCGCGACCCACCATTGATGAACACTTAAGGACGCAGACCTCACTCATTATTGTAGCCACGCTCCTCATTTCCATTCTTGGATCTTTAATTATCTCCCGGGGAATCGTTCGGCATGTGCAGATACTGATGACCGAGCGAGAGCGGGCTCAGGCCAAACTACGCGATCTGGACACCCTTAAAAACTGGCAGGCTATTGCCCGCATGCTTGTCCACGAACTCCGCGCTCCGATGACGCCAATAAAAATGATTTCATCTGACTTGGACATTAAATTCAGAAATCTGGATCATCAAAGCTTTGAGACCTACCTATCAAGTGCCCAAAAACTTTTAGGCGAGCAGGTCCAATCAATTGAATCGATGATTTCTGCGTTTACCACTTTTGGACGGCTGCCACCACCTGAGCTTCAATTAAGCACTCTTGATGATCAGGTCAAAAGCTTTTGCGATCAGTATTCATCAGCTTTTGGCCCTGACGTTAAAATTAATTTTAACCGTTCACAATCAAATGAATCGGCCAAGATAGACCCAAAACTGATTCGGGATCTATTTTTTAACCTCGTGAAAAATGCCGTTGAAGCCAATCAAGGGAAAACACAGGTTTCCTTTACTGTCTCATCGGACAAAGACCACGTGATTTGCTTAATCAGCAATACGGGCTTGCCAATTGCCAACGAGTTAAGCGGCAAATTGTTTGAACCCTATGTTTCATCAAAGGCCGGCAATAACGACGCAAACATGGGTCTGGGCTTAACCATTTGTAGAAAGATCGCGCTCGATCACGGGGGTGACCTTATATTATTGAGCAATGGAACCTCTGGTCCCGTTACGTTTAAATTAGAAATACCGTTGGTTCCAAAGGGGTAATCGAGTGGCAAAACAAAATACCGAAACGTTTACATTATTGGTCGTCGATGACGAAAAGCGCGTGCGCGAGAGTGTTAAGCTTTCACTAAGCGGAGAACCCTATGAGATCGCTGAAGCTGAAACAGCTGAGGAAGCGCATCATTATATTCTAGCCAATCAGCCAGATATTATACTGCTTGACGTCCATTTTCAGCCCGGTAAAACAAGTCTTCCGCTTCTTGAAAAATTAAGAAACAACGGAAATCAAATTCCCATCGTCATGCTTTCGGGCGCAGCGTCCACCAAGGAAGCGACCGACGCCATTAAGCTTGGCGCTTACGACTTCCTTGAAAAGCCTGTCACATCTGAGAGACTTCGCGTCACACTTCAGAATGCTATTCACGCCTCTAAGTTGAAGGCTAGGGAAATTGCCACCCGTGTTGATCTCAATATTCGAACGGATATTATTGGAGAAAGTAAAGGCATTCGCGCAGTAAAAGAATTAATTGGTCAATATGGACGTCGAGATGTCAAAGTATTGATAACAGGCGAAACCGGAACTGGAAAAGAACTTGTCGCCCATGGCATATGGCGAAACTCTCCTCGTTGTCATCGCCCCTTCATTGTTGTCAATTCGGCGGCAATCCCTGACACATTAATTGAAAGCGAGCTCTTCGGTCATAAGAAAGGCGCATTCACGGGGGCCACAGCCAACCAAGTGGGCAAAATCGAAATGGCGGATGGCGGTACTTTGTTTTTGGATGAAATTGGTGAGCTATCGCCCATGGCACAAAGTAAATTGCTTCGATTTCTCGAGACTGGCGAAATCCAAGTTTTAGGTTCAAATAAAATTAAACATTGCGACGTCAGACTGATCGCTGCCACATCAAGAAACTTGCAGATTGAAATAAAGGCCGGCCGTTTCAGGGAAGATCTGTATTTCAGGCTCAATGTCGCCCTTGTTGAAATACCAGCACTCCGAGAACGGAAAGAAGATGTCTTACTCATTTTCAATCACTTTATGATGTCGGTTTGCCAACGTTATGGCGAGGCCATTCGATTAATCGATGAGGACGCGAAATCAGCGCTGCTATCATATTCTTGGCCCGGCAATGTCAGAGAACTGCGCAACGTCGCCGAAAGATCCGTACTGCTCTCACCAAAGACGATCACGCGCCAGGTTGTTGAATCAATAGTAGGTCTCAGTCACGCTGAGGAACCATCTAGTGATTTGCCACAAACGATCGATGCAGCCTTATCGCTTAAAGACTATCGACGGAAAACTGAGGCCACTTATATCGAGCACATTCTGAAGCTTGCTGACGGCTCAGTTACAAAAGCATCTCAGGTTTTAGGACTCGATAGAAGTCATCTTCATCAAAAAATAAAGGACCTTGGTCTATGATAAAGAGTTGATGCAGAGATTCTAGCAATTTTTCATGGACGCTCGTATTCATATGCAGTTTAAGTGCAGCCTCTCGCATGCTCGATCATATGACATAAACATGTGGTTTTTAAAACCTTGATGAGAGCAGTAATCATTTTGAATCAAGCGATTCTTCCAGTTTAAAAGTGCAACTTGAAAGTGGCCAAGTCATCACGTATGCCTTCACTTCGCAACAGGAAGCAACGGATCCACATTTTCAGGTTTTTAAACCAGGAAGCCTTTGGCTCATTCGTGGAAGCACGTTAGATCTTAGTCGCAGTGATAAGGTGTTGCAGCAAACTATTTTGATGAAAATAACAAAATTTCAGGATGGCGATAAGCAAACCGGATTTAGCTACAAGGTCATTGAATATTTCATTAAATCCTGATGGCATCAATTACCGGGATTTCAGAATTTTACGAGGTTCATGAAAATCAAAAAATATTGTCGGCATTCTAACCTCAATCTCTGGCTATTCTCGCAGAATCGGCATGACGCCCGAGCTAAAGCGTCTGCCAATTCGCCTCGGATAGGTTCAGATCGTATGTGATGGTGCGAGATGACGCATCGGTTGGGACTATTGAAGTTGTCGGACGACGTCCAGAATTTTCTCAACGTATTGAGTCATAAGATGGTCAGCAATACGGCGAGGCCAAGCGACTCCAACGGGAATCTGGCCATCTGAGTTGGTCTCAGATCGCGCATCAGGTTGGTGGCTTGGATTCGTTGCATCGAGAAACTCCCGCAGCGACGCCTCTGTGGGCGTTAGTTCTGGTGGAATGTCTGCCTCACTGATGCCACCGCCACTAGGACCGCCAGCTAAAATAGCCTCCTCATGGAATTCGATCGATGGCTCTTTAAGCCAAACCAGAGAGCCAAAATGATTGAACCAAAAAGGAACGGTGGACACGATATCGATACCATTAACAACGCGGTAATAACGTTTGAAAAATTCCTTGCGCATGATTTTTGATAGCTCCTCGTTGGCGAAGAGAGGCTGACCGAAGGTTATGATCCGATCAATATCAGGGCCTTTAAATAGAATATTTTCGATCCTTGATACGTAGGCATAGACGCCCGCAAGGGCTCCTCCGAGGCTGTGACCTGTCACCCAGAAGATTTTGCGCGATGCTCCATGCCGGTTGAGTGTCCGATCAATATCGCGTTCCATGGCTTTAAACGACTTATAAAAACCTGTGTGAATTTTGCCATGTCTGACAGCGGTGGATGTCGCGCGAGCGTCGACAAACCAATCTCTGAGGCTGTTCATGTCTGTCCCACGGAAGGCTAGCACGACACACTGATCATTGGAGGCAATAAAGGCGCGCATGGCGCCAGATGCAATGATATCGATGTTTGGGTATCCCCACCGAAGGGCCTGAGACTTAATGGACTGGTCATCACTATAGGTTGCCAGGCTGGCGCTGGCTAGGGAGTCAATCACCCACCATAGGTCGCGATTGATCCCGCCTATATTGCCGGCAGCAATGGGACTTGATTGGTGCGGTGCGAATAGACAGGCCGACTCGTTGCGAGTTTCGTTGTCTCTTAAGCCCCCGCGGTTTTCGCGGGATTTACAGCTTGTCAACGCTGTGACAACGATGACGAGTGATACGGTCAGTAACTTTAGGGGAGTGATCATTGTGATTCGCACCTGTAGTTGATGGGGTTGAATTGATTGCGGATGGCAGGCGTCAAGCTGCCAAGGAACGGATCTTGGGTACAGAGTGCGTCGGCATCGAGATGATCCCAGCTTAAGCGACCTTTTTCGATTAGCAGGGCCATGCGGGTGAAAACTGGAGTCAAATCCTCATCAATTCTTGTCGTGATACTTTTTGGTTTTTTTGGATTTCCCGAGCTATAACCATTTTGGCACATCTCAGTTTTAAAGATTTCCTTGGAGTCGCTGCCGGCCTCTAAAAGTCTAACCAAACCTGAAAGAAATCCTGTGCGGTCTTCACCAACGGTGCAATGGATCAAGACCATGCGGCCAGCAGCTTGGCGAGTCTTTTGAATGGCCTTGAGGGCGTCGACGGTATAACGGCATGGTTCTTCAAAATCTTTGAAATCCCGGTATTTCATGGGGATCGTTGTGATTCTCGACGCGGGGAATCCGTGATCTTTTAATGCGATCAGTTCATCCTGGACCTCGTGTCCTGTTTCTTTTTTAAATATAACGACGTCGGTGACCCCATACGAGGTCAGCTCTTTAAAGTCCTGGTCGGTATGTGGCGCTTGCGACCTGATAACTTTTGACTGCTCGCCTTCTTTGAGTACGATGTGGGCTCCGCCCAGGGTGATGCCTGGAATCGTCGATGGGAACGGTGTGCGGCTCGACTCGAGCAGGCTGTCCTCCCCATGGCTTTTGGTGGTTCGGCAACTGATCAGCAGGGTTGCCAGCGCTGCTAAAGCAAAAAAACGGATGGGATTAAAAATCATGAATCGCCTCGCTCATGGGTAGATATTTATGATAGCTCGACTGGCCACGGTAGAGTAATCGTTTCTCCTCGATTGACATTTTCTTGATTGAATTCAATGCATGTGTCGATGGAATGGGGGTTCTGGGCCCAGGCGCGACGGGCAACGCCTCCCATGACATCCCAAGGCATGGCGACATCAAGGATGTCATCAGCCATGGTTGATCCGTCAAGCAGCATGCCAAAACCACCATTGATCGACTTGCCGATGCCGACACCTCCGCCATTGTGCAGGGCACAAAGCGTCATCCCGCGAGCGGCATTACCGGCGAAGATATTGGTGGCCATGTCGGCCATGATATTGGAGCCATCTTTAATGTTGCTTGTTTCTCTGAACGGCGAGTCGGTGCCTCCTGTGTCGTGGTGGTCACGTCCCAGCATGATTGGTCCAATCTCTCCCTTGCGCACCATTTCATTGAATTTGAGAGCGATCGCTCGGCGACCTTTTGCGTCTTGATACAAAATTCTTGCTTTCGTTCCCACAACGAGTCTGTTTTTTTCGGCGTCGCGGACCCAGTTGTAGTTGTCTTCGTCCTGGTAGCGCATGGTTGCGCGTAAGCTTTTGATGACGTCTGCGGCGGCAAGGTCAGTCTTGCGCAGGTCTTCTTTTGAGCCCGAAAGACAGACCCAGCGGAACGGGCCGTATCCATAGTCAAAAAGCTCTGGTCCGAGAATATCTTCTACATAGCTTGGCCAAATGAATCCATCGCGTACATCCTGACCGTTTTTGGCGATGTCTTTGATGCCAGTATCAAAGACACTTTTCATAAACGCGTTGCCATAATCAAAGAAGTAAGTGCCTGCGGCCGTCAATGCGCAGATCAGTTGGTAGTGGGTTTTTAATGATTGGTCGACAAGGTTTTTGAATTTTTGCGGATCTGAGCCCAGAAGGTTCGTGCGTTCTGAAAATGTCACGCCTTGGGGGCAGTAGCCACCTTCATAGACAGCATGGCAGCTAGTTTGGTCACTCAGCAGATCAATCTTGATTTTGTTTTTAACTGCGTAATCCAGCAGGTCGATAATATTCCCCTCAAATGCGATGGCGCGGCCTTGTTTCTCTTTCATAGCCTGATGCGCCAGGGAAAATGCTTCGCCCGGAGACTTCGCAACGACATCAATCCATCCCTGGCTCCGTCTGGTCTCAATACGCGATGGATCAACCTCCGCGATAATACCTGCGCAACCCGCGATCGCCACAGCCTTGCCTTGGGCGCCACTCATGCCCCCAAGTCCACTTGAGACAAACATTTTTCCGCCCATATTTTCGTGCGGTCTGATTCCAAGCTTCATCCGACCAGCAAGCATGATCGTGTTGTAAGTGCCATGGACGATGCCTTGTGGACCAATATACATCCATCCCCCGGCAGTCATTTGTCCGTAATTTGCGACACCAATTGCGGCGGCTCGATGCCAGTCTTTGGGATTGTCAAAGAGTCCCACCATCAAAGCGTTCGTGGTGATCACGCGTGGTGACGACCTGTGCGATTTAAAGAGTCCCAATGGATGGCCCGAATAAAGAACCAGAGTGGTGTCTTCGGTCAATTCCTCCAAGTATTTTTTGATCAGTCGATACTGCATCCAATTTTGACAAACTTGACCAGTTTCACCGTAGGTGACGAGTTCGTAAGGGTAGAGCGCGATGTCAAAATCAAGATTGTTGTCAATCATCACCTGCAGGGCTTTGCCCGCAAGGCATCGCCCGTTGTAGGCGGACACCGGTAGGCCCTTGATGGGGCCCTCGGGGCGAAAGCGGTATCCATAGATGCGGCCACGGGTTTTGAGTTCCTCCGTGAATTCGGGAATCAATTCTTTGTGAAATTTGGGGTGAATATATCTGAGTGCATTGGCGAGTGCCAGTTTCGTATCCTTGGTATCAAGGTGATAGCCACGACTTGGAGCGCGTCGGTAACGGGGATCCATGGCTGGAGGCGATGGCAACGTCGTCTCAAGAGCATCAACTTTAATGCGCGGTGCACTTGCAATGTCAGATAGGTTGGTCATTTCCATGCTTCCTTTTGGTTGAGGTTTTTTGGCTCAGGTGTTTGGTCTTCTGTCACAATCGCGCATTTTGCACGGATTTCGTCAAGTTCGGCTTGAGGATCGCTTTTGATGACAATCCCACTTCCAGCGGCGTACCGAGCGCTTTTCATCCACTGATCACTGACCAGTGTTCTGATCAGGATATTTGATTGTACGGAACCATCATAATTGATCCGGAAGGCATGGCCCATAAAATATCCGCGTGATTGTCCCTCATCGGCCATGATTCTTTGCATGGCAGCGATTTTGGGCGCCCCTGTGATGGAGCCGCCCGGGCAAAGAGCGTTAAGCAGCGTCTCCAGTGTTGCGTCGGGCCTTAGCCGACCACAAACCTCCCCTTCCAAATGCCAGACGTGGGAAAATCGCTTGAGTGCTCCGTCTTTGACAACACTCACAGTTCCTGATTCGCACACCTGCATCAGATCATTGCGCATCAGATCGATGATCATGCGTAGCTCGGCGCGATCTTTTTCACTGTGAGATAGAGCTTCTCCTGCATTCTCGTCTTGGGCTGGATCATCGGCAAATCGCGGTGCGGTGCCTTTGATTGGCCATGTTGTCAGGCGCGCTCCTTGATGATCTTGAGTGATCTCAATAAAACGCTCGGGACTTAAGCTTGCAATCACTCTGCTGCCTTGGGTCACTAATGTCGCCTGTGGGGCATTTTGTTTTTCCATGAGAGCGCACAGATTTTGCCAACCATGGGCTTGATCAGCCTGAAAAAACCGCAATAAATTGATCTGATAAAATTTACCGCGACGAATATCATCAATGATCCGTCTGACGGTATCGAGATAAGTGTCATCGCTTGTGGTTGGAAGTAGACGGATGCCTCTTGGAGGTGCTGGTGTATAGGCCTTGGCCTCGGCTAAAATCGACTTGAGTTTGGATGTCCATGGCAAATGAAATCGCGCATTTTCCGCATGTTCGGTCGTGATATAACGGGGGTCCTTGTCGCCTTCACCCCAAATCAGGCCTGCAAAAATCTC
>JBILMN010000231.1:0-4039 GCA_044375465.1 Oligoflexales bacterium
CCCACATCCGATCGCAATTCCTCGACGGCACGCCCGTTTAGTTTTCGATGCAGGCTAAAACCGATATACAGGGCGCGCCTTAAATCATTTCCACCTGCACCATGCAGTAACAGGGATCCGGCCTCCGCGGGTGGAGTCGATGTGTTGGTAAAATCAACCTTAACCATGGAACGATCAATCGTTGTAATCGGAAACCGTTGCGCACCCTCGCGTTCCTGGGCGCTGAAAACGACCCGAATCTTGTGATCACCAAGATGCTCGACCTCGTGTATTTCAGCAACCCGTGAGATGGCGCCATGCTCATCGGGTATTGGCTTTACTTTGGGAGACGCGCTGACCCGCAGCGACGTAAGGGCCAAAATCATCGGAATGTAAAATGAGCGCATCACGATCGGTACCATTTCAGGTATACCTCCACGTGATCCATTAACATGACATCGGAGTCTTTAATGATGGTATCGGGTGCAATCTCATTGCCATTGACTAAAACTTTATGACCATCCGCAATCCATGACACCTTGCATTCTTTGGCTGATGTTGCAAGTGTCAGGGCATGTTTAGGCAAATGCGCATCCGGGACGGTCACCTCCATGTGTAACGCAGACCCGATCCGACAAGAACCAGAGACCAACCTGAAATCCTGCCCGAGCAAAACGCCGCGGGTCATCACCAGCCATCCACAGACCATTTCACGTTGAGATGCCTGCGTCGGCATCCCCTGAGGTTTGGGTGCCTCTGGAGGGCTATAACCGCGACCCATCTGTTCGCTAAAGCGCACAATCGCATGAAGCTCACCAATAGTGATAAGCGCACCATCAACAAGGTTATGCGTTCCTGATACAGGTTGATTGTTGACACGAACGACGCGGTCAAGTGAGAGAGGTGTTATGGATCCCTCGCCAATACCCATGCGAATCACGCAATGATCGCTGCCAACACCGATACCAGTGAGTACATAGTCATTGCCCCACGCCGAACCAAATCTGGTTTCACCGACAGGCAACCGCATATCCTCACCCCGATGGCATCCATTCATGAAGACCAGCCAACCAGCCACACGAGGTCCGTGAAATCCAACAGGACTTTGACCGACACTTAACGCATGGGTCAAACCCTTTGACTGCACCTGACCAACGCCCCAATCGCTGCGCGCGAGCATGGGACAAGTTTCATTTCTCTGCGAAGTTCGTTTAGCCATCCCGATTTATGATCCAAAGAAGTAAAAAACCGTGACAAATCCGGCACATTGGGCTATCGGGAGAAAAGCCACAGAGCTTAATTGAAGGAATCTATGGATGCTGAATTGATCACTGAAATTTGAGTTATTTTGTTATTTGACAAAGGTCGCGCCGCGGAAAATCGGACGCTGTGCCGAGCCCCGACGAATTTGGCCGGAGGTTTAAATCCGCCTTTGGCGCAAGACCTCGTAAGCCAAAACTCCTCCAGCCACAGACACATTAAGGCTATCGCAGATGCCTTTCATCGGGAGTATGACCTTTACCGAGACGCGACTCAAAGTATCCTCGCTAAGACCGAAGGCCTCACTACCGAGGATCAAAGCAATCGGTCCGCGCATATCGCATTCAAAGGCATCGACACTATTGTCTGACAATGCTGCCGCTACTGTCTTGATGCGGTTTTGGTTGGTGAATGCAAAAAAATCATCCAAATGACATTGCACCACCGGCACCGAAAAAACAGCACCAAGACTGGCACGGATGCAGTTTTGGTTCCAACAATCTACAAATCGCCCCAAAGTGATCACACCATCAGCACCAACGGCGTCGGCCGTGCGCAGCAGTGCGCCCAGATTCCCCGGTTTTTCGACATTCTCTGCGACGAGAAGCAATGCTCCGTGACGCTGATCTTTGAAGTTTAAAGCCGCAAGCTCCACATTGCGGCAGCGAAACACGGCAACGAGTCCATCAGACTCTTCCCTGATTGCAATCTTCGCAAAAACCTGTGGCGTAACCTCAGCAGCATAGTTGATATCAGGCTTTGATAGCAGCGCTCGGCCTCGGTGACTCATGAAATCCGGGCAATAAAAAAGATCTTCTAACAAAAAACCCGACTTCAGAGCCCGCTCAATCTCCCGTTCGCCCTCGACGACAAACGACTGATCGGCTCGATCACCTTTACGATCTTTCAGTCTGATCAAATCTTTAATGGATTGGTTTGCCGAACTTGTAATCCGAAGACGATGCATCAGCGCGCCACCTTTAGCATGAGACTGTTAGACTATTGGCCGTTAAGCTTGAACCCAAATCCTTTAATCCTCAGCCTTTGCGAATAAAAAGCGCACTGGCACCACTTGGAAGCGCACGACCAGTATCTTGCTCGTGAATGAGCATCTCATGTAAGTCGAACGCGCCCTGGCCGCCATCGACCACATCAAGTAAAAGATTTTGCAGTGCGATCGGCGTATAGCCATTGCTATGGCATGACAACAATATGAATAAATGATCATCAGCCAGGATCTGCTTCAAGTTGGCAAGAAGCGGTACCAGGTGATCCTCTACCTGCCAGACCTCGTTATTCGTTCCACGGCCAAAACTCGGCGGGTCCAAAATGATACCTTGGTACTTATGACCGCGACGTACTTCCCGTTCCACAAATTTTTGCACATCGTCAACGATCCATCGGATGGGCTTTTCACCGGCACCACTCGCTTCGGCATTCTCACGCGCCCATGACACGCTTGTTTTTGATGCATCCAAATGCACGACCTTGGCGCCTGCCGTGGCACATGCCAACGTCGAACCGCCCGTGTATGCGAACAAATTCAGAACATTAATGTCCCGTTCACCCTTACGCTTCAAAATCAGCTCATGGAGCTTATCCCAATTGGCATCCTGCTCCGGAAAAATCCCGAGATGCCCAAAATCTGTGAGAGCGATCACCAATTTCACCGGCCCTTGCTCAATGACCCATTTCTTCGGCAACGAGCGGTTATGAATCGACCACTTCCCGTCACCGCCGCTAAACCGCTGAAACGATGCGTCAACCTGACGCCAAACATCAGCTCCCAGCCTCGGCTTCCAAACCGCTTGAGCGGCTGGACGAACAAACCGATAAGGGCCGACCTGCTCAAGCTTTTGAAAATCACCGGAATCAATCAGCTTATAGTCATAGCGCATGGTTCTATCGCTCCCTTCAGTGGCCGCCTATAAACCATGAAATCCCCTTGAAATCAATAAAATACCATCCTATACTCCGCGCCTTTAAAGCACTGCACTGGAGCCCTCGATGGATACCTCAAGTAACCGAATTGTTAAGCTCTTTGGCATTCGCTATCCCATGATTCAGGCCGGGATGGTCTGGGTTTCTGGTGGTAAGCTAGCCGCTGCGGCATCCAATGCTGGAGCTCTCGGTCTGATCGGCGCAGGGTCCATGAAGCCTGATCTTTTGAAGCATCATATTGCCAAAGCCCAATCGCTAACAACCAAACCTCTCGGCGTGAACCTACCACTGCTTTATCACGGTATCGAAGAACAGATAGCCGTCTGCCTCGATGCGGGTATTCGTATTTTTTTTACATCAGCCGGAAGCCCAAAAAAATACACACCGATGCTTAAATCCCACGGCTCCATTGTTGTTCATGTAACATCCACACCCGATCTCGCAAAAAAATGCGAGGATGCTGGAGTCGATGCGGTCGTCGCAGAGGGATTTGAAGCTGGGGGGCACAATGGACGCGACGAGATCACGACTATGGTTTTGATACCGGAAGTGGTCGATGCCGTAAAGATTCCGGTGATCGCCGCAGGCGGCATCGCTGACGGTCGTCAGATGGCAGCTGCATTCGCCCTGGGTGCCGACGGTGTCCAGGTCGGCAGCAGGTTCGCCGCCACCGTCGAAAGCTCCGCTCACGACAATTTTAAACAGGCGATTGTGCAAGCATCTCCCACCGCCACCATGCTGGCGATGAAGAAGACCGTTCCAGTCCGTTTGCTGAAAAATCAGTTTTTTGAAGAGATCTCGGACCTCGAACTCAGAGGCGCAAGTGCTGATGAGCTCAATGCCCATCTCGGCAAAGGTC
>JBILMN010000232.1:0-4030 GCA_044375465.1 Oligoflexales bacterium
CACAGGCCATTCGCTGGACCGCTGTTTTTTTATTGATGACGTCCCGGCAAATATTGATGGCGCAAGGCGTGCAGGCCTGCAAGCCGAGCTCTACACTCACCCAGAAAAGCTCCGTTCAAGCCTGCAACAAAGAGGCTTTTTCGCTGAAATGGAACTCCAAAATTAAAATGCAGCTCAGGCAACAAAGCATAGCCTCGCGGAAAATATTTTAACCAACTGATATCATTACAAATTTAAATGAAAGCAAAATATTTACTCAGCTGAGTGCGCGTTCAGATCAAAGCAACACACGAATATTAATATGTTTTTTATAAATGCCTTCAAAGTATTCGAGGCGATGTTCAGCAGTTGCTACCTTATCTACAAGCAGCCGAGACCCTTGATTTGATTCCTAGAGAGTTTTTGAGTGGTCGGCTTGCGCCTCTTGCACCCGCAACAGGAAGCGGATCTTTGTCATTGTAAATTTCGATAAGACCAGGGTTGGTCGAGGCTCCTTTGCTCGTTTGTCGCTTCTTGTGCTCCATTTAAGGAGAAACCCTCCAATTTGTTTCTGGCATTGCCAGAGGCCGTCACAGCCGATGATGATCTGCCCTGCGAAAAATACAATGATGTCAAAAGATGGGGCCGGTATTTCCGCGAGGAAGTACCGGCCCCTAGTCATTTGTTTCTACATCAATTTCTACATCAATTTCTCCATCAATCAAATTTTAAAAACTGATTCAAGGAATTGCCATCCAGAACGCGAACATGCAGCAAATACTCACCCTGTTCTAAATCACCACCAAATTTGGTTCTGTATTCAAACCGGTTGTTCACGGCGCCGCGACACTGATCCCCATAGACGATCCGAGTCGTAGGCTGAACAACAATGGTATTGTCTGCGCCAGAGTGTGCTTTAACCTCATCAAACTTAATACAGCCATCCAAAAGATAAGGATGCTGACCCTTTAACACGAGTTCACGGGCACCGTCAGGAGTCGTCTCAACACTGACACTGTTGACGGCAGCATATAGGTAATCATCTGCCTCCGGACGGGTTGCTCTGGCAACTTTTAGCAGGGTCGCTTGCACACCAGGACGATCTGTCACACTAATCGTGTAAGAACCGAAGGCTAAATGCCGATCCAACTCAACACTTTTGATAAACGGGGTGATCATCTGAACACAGACCGCACCACTGTAGTAGAATGCTTCGGCTTTAATGGTTACTGTTTTACGCGACTCATCGACTGCAGCGCTCACAGGCCCCATCTTATAACAGCTGCTATTGAAGTGCCCGTGGAGGATCACCTCAACCTTGTCATTATCGTCAAATCCAGCTGGCACAAACACCTTCTCAACAGGAGCTGTGACCAGAACAGGATTATCCGCCATGGCTACGTGCGACAGACCCAAAACGGCAAAACCCAAAAAAAATCCTTTTATCATGACCTCATCCTCCCCTAATTTGGTGACCCTTATTCGGTTAACTTTCAGCACCGTCAATGCGCCGGCCGCCCTCACAGACCGCCTTACGCGCTTGATGAACGATACAAGCACTGGTCTTGCATTCTCCGTGCCAAGACGCACCTTACACCCATAAGGCAACGACTTGCCAGCATTTCATCGGAAGGGCAAACATATTTTGCTTATTATTTGAACATCATGGTGTGCGAACTGCCACTCATGCCTCAATTCATTGCAGCATTTGACACACATGGACAGTAGAGAATCTGGAATTCATTGATAAGAATTTTTTTGCGCCAAGCACTCACGGTAAGGCGCAGGACGTCCAAAGTTGACGTTGCTAAATACAAGTTAGACCCATCATGGGTCACTTCCCTCCACCCAAAATCGATGGCATCAGCGGCCTGATTTAGTCTCCTAGCGACGGTAGAGGTTAGATCTGTAGTCGAGCGGTCCAGTCCGCGAGGTACAATGGTAGATGGAGGAGGCGACGTTCTTCATCCCAAAATAATTTATTAGCTGAAATTTGATTGCTATGGCAGGCGAGTGGAGCTCAATATGACGAGCAAAATTTTCGGCAAAGAATCCCTTTGCAATACCGTAGTCTTGATCCAGTAATGCCTGACGAGGAATATCAAGCATCGCATCGAGTAGGCCGATATCATGAATGTAGAGCCTAGATAGATTTGATTTTGTATAGTGAGCAAACGGCAAGCTCGCAGAATTTGCTACAGCAACCTTGATGATTAAACCTGCGTTGATGAGCCAGTGCAAAGAGCGCTCCCAGGCCGCGAAGCCATGTTTGCCTGTCACCACGTGATCAAATTGAAATTGCCTGGTCGCATCGTCGAAGGACTCGGACAGTTGCAGCGGATCCTTCCAAAAGCGGCCAAATTTGATTTGCGGTTAACAGTAATGAACGTGAGAAAAAGCTTCAGCGCCCTATTGTTTCAAAAGGTCTGTGTAGATTTTCATATGAATAAGTCTTAGCCAAGGTGGGGAGAATAAACGGATTCAACGGCCTTCTCCACCAATTATAGACAGTTTTGTCTTTGGTCTTCCGATTCATGATTCCAAAATTACAACGATCCGGTGATTCAACGCCGTGCCGCATCTTGAGGATCAATGGATTGTTCGGTGTGGTGGACGCTAGGAGAGTCGAACTCCTGACCCCCAGAATGCAAATCTGGTGCTCTACCAACTGAGCTAAGCGCCCTCATTTGGGAAGCGATACATTGCCCAAAACCTCCTTGCTTGGCAAGGAAAATCGACAAAAAAAGATAGGTGACGGAAACTGGGCCCTCGAATAGTATTTTTGTCGTAGTTCTTTTAACTTTTGGCCGATTTTTGCGGCACTTAGCCTGATCGTCCATCTTTGGGAAGATAGGAAGCCCTCCATGACTGGATTTATCCCAGGTAGCCGCGGGAGTCTGATGTTGGACCTGGTCGCGGTGGCCATGATTGCCATACTGCCCGTGGTAGTCATAGGCGTTCAAATGGCAAGGCGACAAAAGCAATTTGCTCGGCATCGAAGTATCATGCTTACGATGAGCCTTATCTTGGGAGTTGCGGTCATTCTTTTTGAAGTGGAGATGCGGATGGTGGGCTGGCGACATCTTGCGGAGCCAAGTCCTTATTTTGACACCTACGTGCCGCCAGCATTGGCAATACATCTGGTATGTTCTGTTTCGACAGTGATCACTATCATAGCCACGATCTGGAACGCACTGAGACATTTCCCCACATTACCAACTCCCAATCACCATTCGCCATTGCATAAAATACTTGGCAAGATCTCGGCGATCGGACTCTTTTTGACCTCGATTACGGGATGGATTTTCTATTATTTAGCTTTCATCGCATCAAACTAAGGACGCAGCTCATTGGAAAGCTGGACGAGCAGCGTATCAAATTGTTAATCAGGTTTTCCTGAGAAAACAAAGATCCTCGATATACGTAATTTCAAAAGGATATGACTTCGATCCACTCTCAATGGGGTGACTTTTTCTTGTAGACAACGGCCTTGTCAATTTGGATCAAATCAAAATCATCGCTCAGCCCCATCAAGCTTTCGGCAGCACCCAAAATGAAATATCCGTCCGGCGACAGGCGCCGTGCGATTTCAGCAATAATTTTGCGCTTATTTTCGACGTTTTGATAAATCAACACGTTACGACAAAGAACGATATCGAATGGACCAATCCCACCGAAATCATCTAAAAGATTTTGCTGCTTGAACACGATATCTTTCTTAAGTTCATCGTTCACAATCCACAGGTTCAAGCCACCACCGCTGGCACCTGACCCAGACTCCTGGTGAAAATATCGGGTCAGCATCGCCGGCGACAGCCCCCGATCAACCTCAAGTTGGCTATACCGCCCCTCTTCCGCCTGCTTCAGGACCCTGAGTGAGTAATCGGTTGCCAGAAAGGAAAATCGTCGGCGGGGGTTTTGGCGCTGCCATCCGTTTAGAATCATCGCCATCGAATACACCTCTTGCCCCGTGCTGGTGGCACAACACCAGAGCCTCAGGGACTGCGGATTTTCACCGGCAAATCGCGGTTCAGCAAGAATGTGGTCCTCA
>JBILMN010000233.1:0-4001 GCA_044375465.1 Oligoflexales bacterium
CAAAAAATTGCGGTGTGACGAGGCAAATAAAGTCATCGGCCATCGCACGGATACGCTGCGCAGTATCTGTCGGCGCCACCGGCACCGCGACGACAATTTTGCGCGGATTCTGCGACCTCATAGCCTGGATGGCAACGGCCATTGTGGCTCCCGTCGCCAATCCATCATCGACAATGATGATCACGCGGCCCGCAATAGAGTAGGGTGGTCGGCCTCCACGAAACAGGGACTCACGACGTTCGAGCTCTGCTTGTTCACGGATTTGCACCGTTTTTAAATCCGATGCACTGATGCCCAGGCTTCGGACGATCTCATCATTGATAGAGCAGATACCACCGCTACCAATGGCTCCCATCGCAAGCTCTGGCTGCCACGGTACGCCAAGCTTACGCACGACAAAAACATCAAGATCCGCCGACAATCGCCGCGCCACCTCATGGGCCACAGGAACGCCACCGCGGGGCAAACCAAGAACCAAAAGATTTGGCTCATCGGCGTAGGACAACAACAAACCGGCTAACAATTGTCCCGCATGAACTCGGTCACGAAATTTCTTGATGTGTTGCACACGATCACCCCAAAACAACGCAAAATCATCATCCACATCATCACCTATACAATCACACCCAAACAACGTCATCTCCTCTTTTGCCGTGGGCGATTGCGTCATTTCACACGCAATCATCAACTCCCGTTGCATTTCACCCATCACAAGCCTGCATGACGATCATCAGGCTCATTAAGATCATCAAAATCAAAGATATTTTTATTGGCGCGATTTTTGCTTGGTTCAAACTGCGGTCGGCCAGAAAGTCTTGGTCGACCTGGAAACAACACACGCAAAGGAGATTTTTATGACAGCGGTCAAGAAGCAGGTTGAGGCGATGGGATCGAACGTTTGCGCCAATCATGATTATGACTTGGTTCACGATCTCAAGCATCGCCTCGACGCCATTTGGCACTACGATCAACATATTGCAAACGCTCGCGGTCACGAGAAGATTCAGCAGTACTGGATGGGCGTCAAGCAGCAGGATGAGGACAATATCAAGAGGCTTAAATCACTTATTGGCGACGAGATCAGTAGGGGGTGCTTTTAAAGCCTATCATCCTCGCGATGGTCCTGAGGAGGCCCTGCCTCCTCGGGGCTTTTTGATTTTGTTGGGGCTGTCTGACGTGACGTCAATGCCATCGCTGCGGACCTCGTGAAGCATTGGAGAGACAAGGTCGTCCCGGTAAAGCTTTGCTGTTGTAACAATGATATCTGCGGCAATGCCTGCGAGTGCGACCCATTTGTTTGACTGCAGGCGAATATCATTGATGTCCGAGACGTGATCACCAACCACAAGACAAATGTCGATATCACTATCCGGCCGCGCTTGTCCCCTCGCTTGAGATCCAAAAAGGATCATCCGCGCATAATCGAGATCATGCTCCGAAAAAATTTGTTTTATCTTTCGGATTTTTCGTTCAACGTCTCGAGAATATATAGCCTGATGACTTTTGCCTTTTGCTGCCATAATTTTACGTGATCTCTAGTTATTGATTTATAAAATCTCTCAATATCGGGTGGGTACCTCGTATTCATGTTGAATTCAGTCATTTTCGACAGATCATCAATCATTTGGTTACTGACCTTAATCGAGGTTTTCCCGATCAGAAACACTAAATTATCATTGAATGGAGCTTGGGCCTTCGTGCCCTTGACAACAAGCGCTTTGATCAGTTTTTCAAGCGACAGATGCAGATAGAACAAACTTGGCCCATAATGCTTTGATCTTACAAGAGACTCATGTGTCTTCCAATCGATCTCTGATCCCGAAAGCCAGTACTCAATAAGTTTTTTGCAATCGCCAGCAGTCAAATCAACTCCCCGATTTTAATGATGACATCTCATAGTTTACCGACATTTTGTACTGATTAAAATTTTACGTCGCCCTGTTCATTTTGTCCTGCTTAAAGTATCCGATGTCTCCATTTTTCTAAATCACTAAAGAGCCGCATCTTTGCTACTTGCGTTCCGGCAGCATAAATAAACTTGCGGCGATACCCGCAACCAGCATGACGGCCACCAGCAGGCCGACCTGACGAATCGGCAGAAAGCCGTTCAATGCGAAAAGCGCAAAGCCCATGCCCAGAATGATTCCCGAGCCGAAGATCGGCACGATGGTATCCGCATAGTAGTCTTGATAGGAACGCCCCCGCGTGATGTTCCAGGTCAAATGAAAGGAATTATCAACGATCATACCAAGGGCAATACTGAAGGTCATGACTGTGGCGATGTTGAGGGAAAACCCCGCCACATAGATCGTAATCACGCCGATGGCCATCGGCAGTAAGCTTGCCAAGAGAAACCTTCCAAGGATTCGCACGTCCCTGAAGGTCGCCATAAACAGCAGGGTCACAAGCCCCAGAGTCAACAGAAACCCCTCGGCCATCACCCGAACCAATGCTTCCTGCGCCATCATCAAATGATAGTTGATGCCACCAAATTCAAGCGCGTAACCCTGTTCCGAAAAACGCGGAATCATTGTCTTGAGAATCTTGAGTTCTGACTGAAACTGATCGCTGTTCATGGCACTACCCAGCAGAGAGATCCGGTATACCTCACCAACCGGAAATGCCGACCGCACGGTCTCGGGCAAACCACCTTGCAGCATGGTCCACGTGATGCGTTGCGGGGGAAAAGTATCGATACCTGAGAATAACCGATTGGCTTCCGTAAGAAGTCGCCCGAGGGATAAGATCTTGTAACGCCCACCCATGCTCTGGGCCATTGACGCTTCAAGCTCATGCAGAGTCTTTTGATCATCATAGGTCATTGCGCCGCTCTGGGTTTTGCGTACGAGAATCTCAAAAGCAGGCGTCCCAAGAAAATCCTTCTCAACACGTTTAATCGCTTCACGAAGCCCACTGGCTGCCGGGAAGTAACGGGTCGCATCCGTGAGGAGTTCAAGCCTTGGCAACGCTAAGGCAAAAAGCAGAACAATCGCCGCTGACGTCGCCAGAATCCATCGCCCGGGCATCACCCAGCGAAATTTGAGGGGGTCGAACATGCGCGGATTTTTGGCTTTGAGAGAAGGAACCAGCACTGGCAAGAGTAGGCGCATCCCGAGGGTTGACATCACCGCCGTGGCAAGTACAGACCATGTTGAAACGACGGCAAATTGCCGGATCACGGGAATCTCGCTGACAAGATTTGCAGCAAAACCCACGGCCATTGTCAGGACACTCAGGGTGAGTGGGATTTTTTTGATGGACCAGGCTTTATCAAACCCTTGTGCGGCCATGGCTGCATAGTACAGATGAAAACAAATCATCAAGTTGATGACAAACATCATCAATGGCACCACCGCGGAAACCATGGTCAGCGAGCCGTAAGCAAACTTGGTGATCGTCAGCGACTGGGCCAGAGAAAACACAGATGGGATCACTAATAACGCTGACGCACGCCACGAACGCGTCAGCCAGAAGGTCATCAAAACACTCACTACCACCATCAGAGGAATCAGCGTCAGCTTGATGTCATCGGCGTATTCGTTGAGCTTGACATTGACGTAAGGTAGGCCGCCCGGGTAAATGGCAAATGGCTTTGGCCACGGCGCTGTAAGGATATCTCGCATCAGGGAGGTGATCACTGAGTCGCCGACAGATTGGCTGATCATCAGCAAAAATCCGGCGTGATGGGCGCCAAGGATCGGCATCACGAGGCCTGGATTTTTTTCCGCAAATGCAGCGACTGCCACATAATCTTGAGAGCCGATGGCCCGGGCATAAATATCGTAAAAATCCATCCATGCGAAATCCTCGCCTGGATAACGACTCTTCAGTGTTGCGAGCACCTGACGTGCCCCTTGATATAACGAATCATCCATAACGACGTCAGCTGGGAGCTCCAGCTTTACGGCAAGAACCCGGCGTTCATCTACCACGCTTTTGAATGCTTCGTAGGCCTTCTGACCGTCTCTGGTCAAAAAAAGCGTCTCGCGGTTGACTTGGCG
>JBILMN010000080.1:0-13079 GCA_044375465.1 Oligoflexales bacterium
TCTGTTCAGCCTGTGCATAGTTACCGTTTCGTGCATAGGCCATACCTAAATTGTAGGTCACCTTGGCAATGTGGGTCTTCCACGCCGGCGGCAGAGCTTCAAGAGTCTTGAGATAGAGGCTGATACTCTCCTCGACCTTTCCAACCTGCGCTAATGCGATGGCGCGATTATTCATCTGAGCGGTAATTTCACCCCCCGATTGCAGTCCACTGAGGAGGCCACGAGCGACTTTTGTTTCACCTTGCTCGATTGAAACCTGGCAGTCCGCCATGACGACCCACTCATTGACAGGATCAATTTGTGTGGCTTTGACAATGTCTGCTTTTGCACCATCAAGATCATTTTGAGCTAATTTGGCTTCTGAAAGATCTAGTAGCCTTTGAATGCTATCTGGAGATGCGGTCTGCGCTCTTTCCAAAAAAGTGGATGCATTTTTGTAATCGCGCAGTTTCAATAATACGCGCCCCATCGTTGTCATGGCACCGGCCCCAGAATTCCCTAAAGCCATGGACTGGGAGATCAACGCCAGGGCCTTTTTGTAATTTCGCTTATATAATGCCCAATTAGCCTTAACCTCGAGTTTTTGGTCTTCTGGAACATCATTCATGGCCAAAATATCCTGGATTAGGGGCTCCGCAGCCTCTCCATTGCCCCCGGCAAGTAGTCCATTGATCCTGCGTAGAAGCATTTTCGCTGATGACGTCCCGCTGGTGCTAAGACGCATCTCCACCAGAGCTTCCAAAAACTGCTGCTGATTGAGAGGTTTTGGCAAAACCATCTCCACGCCAATTTCATCAAGCAAAAACTCGTCAGATTTTTTTAGTAGAGAGCTGATGACTAAAATTCTGATCTTTCCACTGCGCATTTGTCTGATACGCTGGACCAGGGCCGAGCCCGTCATCGCTCCCATCAATTTCCACTCAGTGATCATCAGGTCAACGGGCCCTGACTTTTTGATCCAGTCCAAAGCTTCATCACCAGTCTGCACTTGGGCGATCTTAGTAAGTCCAGCTTGAGACAAGCTCTGCGTTAACATCTGGGTCACGGCGGTGTCGTGATCCACAATGAGCACTGACTTAAATCCAATAATATCCAAGTGGGTCAGACTCTCATTGATTGTGTGAACCTGTTCCTCATTTAAAAACTTTGCCTGCATCGTCTCAGCTATTTTTGCATACTCTGGCGCAAGCAAGGCGGCCTGACGCAAGTGCCGGACACCATCAACATGATTTCCTTGCATAAATTCAGCTTCCGAAAGGTGAAATAAAACATCTGGATGAAATGGAGCATAGCGACTGAGTGCTCTCTCAAGGTGTAGAATTGAGGACTTTTTCCGGGTTTCATTCAAATATGCTCTGGCATAATGTGCCGCTACGAGCGGCAAAGATCCGCGATATCGAGTGACAACCCGATTTAACTCGCTCAGTTCCGTGAGAAGATCCGCGTGAGCGTATTTCGCATTATGTGTACTGAGTAGACCCAATTCAAATGCGCGACTGAGGACGTCGAGGTCCTCGGGCTTTTTGATCAAATAACTCACTTTGACCTTGGAGTTGATATTTCCTGAACGGATACTTTCGAGCATTTTTAGGGCGTTGAAATCTCGCCATGAACACATTTCGGTGATGATCCAATCGACCTCACCAAAACGATGAAACGCGACAAGATCTTCTGGACAAGAAAACTGCAGGATCTCTTGGAAGCGAAAGCTATTTAGAGCCTTGGCGACAGCATCGCGCGACTGTGAATTGCCAACGACCACAGCCACACGACTCATGTTTCCGAAAATCATATCTTGGCCCATAGAGACCTCCCGGAATTTCCGGGCAAAAGGGGATTCCAAAACCGGAACCCACCTCGGCACATAAGGTCATCGGGCAATTCTCAAAAACATTGAGAAATATTAATTTATCCTTTGTTTTCAGGCGATTGAGACAGCTTCTGGACGCAGTCCCGCAATCGGAAACGAACCATTTCTCGCCCCACGAGCTCCAAACTCTCAAATAGCGGGGGGGAGTCCTTCCGGCCCGTAACCGCCAAACGCAGGGTCATAAATACATCTTTTGGCTTCCAACCGAGTGAATCCTTGTAGGATTCGATCATGGATTTAAGCGGCTCATGACTCCATTCATAGAGGTCATCCAGTTTTTCGACCAACCCGTTGAGCATCTCGACGATCTCGACAGTGGTTTTTCCCTTCGGCACCAGTTCAGCCAAATCGTAGTTGAGAGCACCGTTGAAGAAAAAAGCATTATTATCGACAAATTGCTCAAAACGACTCATTCTCTCGAGCACATATGGCTTCAAGGCACGCAGGTAGTCTTCTGAGAAAATCTCGTCGCGTACGTACCGTACAAATCGATCTTCTGACATTTTGTGCATATAATGCTGATTCATCCAGGTGAGTTTGACGGTGTCAAAGACCGGGCCCCCGAGATGGATATCCTTGAATTCAAATTTTTTGATCATATCGTCGATGGCAAAAAACTCGATATCATTGCCAAAACTCCAGCCCATATTGGCCAGAAAATTCATCAATGCCTCCGGTAATATCCCTGCACGCTGATAATAGGTCAGCGCCACCGGGTTCTTGCGCTTTGATATCTTTGATTTATCGGCATTGCGAAGCAGGGGCAGGTGCGCAAACTTGGGCTTTTCCCAACCAAAAGCATCGTATAGCACCACATGCTTTGGGGTCGAATTAATCCATTCCTCAGCACGGATGACATGAGAAATCATCATCAAATGATCATCGACGACATTTGCCAGATGGTAGGTGGGGTAGCCGTCGCTCTTCAGAAGAACCTGGTCATCCATGCGGGCATTATCGATTTCAACGGGCCCTCGGATTTCATCAATAAACGACGTCGTTCCCGAAGTTGGCATTTTCAGTCGAACCACAAATGGCGTCGATTTCTTCAACAACGTATCGACATCAGATGGCGACAAATGACGACAGTGTCGATCGTAGGATGTCGTCACTCCCGCCTCGCGTTGCTTTGCTCGCACCAAATCGAGGCGCTCTGAGGTGCAAAAACAACGATAAGCATGACCCGACTTTAAAAGGATTTCTGAATGCTCTCGGTATATGGCCGATCGTTCACTTTGTCGGTATGGACCAAATGAGCCACCTTTATCCGGACCCTCAGCCCAATCAAGACCGAGCCACTTCAGGCTGCGTATAATCATCGCTTCCGAGCTTGCCTTGGCTCGCACCTGATCGGTATCCTCGATCCGGACGAGAAAGTCCCCACCATGCCTCTTAGCAAAGACGTAATTGAATAGCGCCACATAAGCCGTACCCACATGCGGGTCTCCTGTCGGAGATGGGGCAATACGGACTCTGACTTTTTTAAAGTAACTCATGCCTGTCAAACCTTCGCTTCGCTAGCCTATAAAACGTCCATCGATCGCTGTATCCAGCACGCTTCTTTGAGCCACATGGAATAACAGAGACGGGGAAATCTTTCAAATCCGCGGGCATGGCGGCTTTAAATTCAGTGACGGGGTTTCCTAGGGCTCTTAGAAGGAGTCGATTCTGCCTTATTAAAATGACTCAGGACTATTAAAAATGGCTAATATTGGCTTAGTTAGTCTTGAAAACTTGAATGAGTCACTGTATATGAACGACCCGCCCCGGGGTTTTTGCAAATTTAGGTACCGGGCCATCGACATTACGCGGGGACAAATGAACGGACAACTGAACGGACAACTGAACGCTCAAATGCAAGCACAATCCCCCAGCACATCAACCACCGAAGACGCCAACCTCGCAAGCCGCGGTCAGGATCGACAAAGCACCCTTTTTGTCAAGGATGTCGGTAAGATAGATAGTGCGATGTTTGATCCTGGTTTAGGCATTGTCGGGCAGAGCTGGTATGTGGATGTTTGGTTAACAGGAACCTTGGACGAGAATGGGTTTGTATTTGATTTCAGTCCGCTCAAGGCCCTGATTCGCCAAACCTTAGCGAGCACTTTGGACCATGCGCTGATCATTCCTGTGGGCAGTCAGAACGTACAGTTTAGCGAACTGGACAGTGCAGAACGGTGGTTGCTACGCAGTAAATCCCGCTCTGAAGCCAAAGAGGCACGATGGGACTACGTATCGCCAAAAGGCTCAGTCTTCCCGGTCCACACGGTGGCTTTGAAAACCACCAATATCGAGCAGGAATTCACCCGGATTCTCAAGCACCGGCTTCCGCCCTCAGTACACCATCTGGCCGTAAAACTTCGTGAAGAAGCGATCGCTCCCACCGAGGCCAGTTATCGTTATACGCACGGCATCACTGGCCATAATGGTCTGTGCCAAAGACTATTTCATGGACACCGAAGTCGCATCGAGATCTACATCGGCGATGAACGCCGGCCCGATCTTGAACATTTTGTCGTGCGAGAAATTTTTGGCACCAACGTCCATATCGCAACGCTGAATCAAATTAAGTCAGGCAACGGCGAGATCGGCTACCGAGGAAAGACAGACAGCCCGGTCACGCTGTCATACACCGGTACATTGGGCTCGTTCGAGGCAACATTACCCGCCAATCGCATCTTCTTTGTTGAAGATGAGACAAGTGTGGAGTCCCTGGCACGGGAGGTTGCGCGCCTCATTAAACGCGAGGAAAAGCCAACCGAAAAAATCCGCGCTGTTTGCTATGAGGGCATTGACAAGGGCGCCGAGTGCATCATTTAACATTCATGGCCGCACCATTACATGCCAACTGAAATCTTACCGAGAAAGCTTGTTGGCCCGGAACCGGTTTGCGACGATTCCAACGCCAAAGTCCAAAATGGTGGCAGAATCTGCAGCTGAACACCCATGCTTCGGGAAAACTTCGTACTAACCCGCTCCACATCAGAATCTTCGTTCACTGAAAGCGCTAAGGACGTCCCATATGAGTCTCCCGAGTGGACGCGCGTCTGGTAACGCCCCTGCCCGAGTGCGCCGTAAAGTGTGACAACCCTCAAAAACCCGTAGCTTGCAACCAGATCTGCCGCCAAAACTGTGGCATCCGTTGCCGCGAGGCCCATCAAACGGGTTACCGCACCACGCACGGCCAATGACGGCAATGCAAACCCTTCAAAGATCGTCCACTGCCCATACCCTGATACCAACGCTGCTTGGCTCACTGGATCCTGCCCGTAAGACAGCCCCAAATCAAATGACGACGGCAGCCCTTTATGGAAGTACGCTCGCGGTAAATAAATCTTAGCTGAACGATTTTGGTTCGACGCCTCGGTGTCGCTAGGACGCCGCCAGTGCGCGCGCATCACATCACCGTCCGCGGTCACTTCATGCACACTCACACCGACCCCTAGACCAATACCAATCGTCCCATGACTTCCCGCGTGCTCAAGCGGCGAAAAATGCGTGACACGTTCCACGAAATCAAAGTAATCGTTTGCCTGCTGCTGCGTCGCACCCATGCTTTTCGTCGTCGGAATCGTCGACACAATCAGCGTCAGTAATTTCAGTATAGACTCTCTGAATCGATTCATGTTTTGATCTCCACTGTCGAATTTTGAATCCGAGTGAATTGTGTGTCCGTTTATCTGCGTATCTGCATATTTAGGAGCGCCTTAAATGCGAGTCGCATTCATCGACCATTATGACAGCTTCAGCTACAACGTTCTAGATTGGCTGACGATCGCAACAAACGGCAAAATCCAGATAGATAGAGTCACCTGCGACGATGACCTCCGTTTAAAAAAACTCAAAAACAATCCCGTTCCTCTTGTGATTTCACCAGGTCCAGGCCAACCACAAGACTATCCCCAGACGCTATCAGTGATCGAGAGTTGCATGCATCGAGTCCCCATTTTGGGAATATGTCTCGGACATCAGATGCTCGGAGTGCTCGCTGGCGGCAGCATAGGCATGGCGTCAAATCCGTGGCACGGGACTTCCAGAATCGTCAAAGTAGTGAATCATCATTGGCTGACAAATAATCTGCCGGATGAATTTCCAGCGACCATTTATCATTCATTGATCGTGAACTTGCATTTCGAGTCATCCTTACCGTGGACGCGCGTGGCAGAAGATTCTAATGGCGACCTCATGATGCTCGGTCACAAGACGCTTCCAGTGGGTGGGGTACAATTTCACCCTGAGTCATTCTCATCGGCAAACTTGACTGCCATTGCGCGCAGTTTTTATGGTCTGTTCTAGATAATGACTAGGGAATTGATCGGCTGATCAGATCCATGATCCACTGTTCTACGGGTTTTTGCGATGCATCTGCGGCTTTTTTGGCGCGCTCCACTAATTTGGGATCCATCATCAGCTTCACTAGGATCGGAGCTGCCTCAGTTGTGGTGATTTTTTTTGTATCAGTCTCAAGAGCTGTCTGCAAAATTCCCAAAAGCCTTTTGCTACTGATGGGCTTATCCAAAAAATCCAAGGCACCGAGCTTCCAGGCCTTACTGATCATGTCTTTGTCCCCATAGCCTGAAACAACAATGACTGGAATTTTTAGACCTCGCTGCGCGACCTCCTTGAGGAGATCAAGTCCATTTTTACCCGGCATGGCAATATCCGTGATGATCACGTCTGGACGATCGTCATCAATGATTTTCAGGGCTTGATCAACGTTCATCGCTCCGACGGACGTGCAACCCAACCCGCTATTTTCAATATGCTCCTGGATGACTTCGATGATCGATGTTTCATCGTCTACAATAAGAATTTTTTTCTGCATGTCCGATGCCTTCCTTGAGTTTTCGTCTTTATTTTATCCCATCTGACTGACGCGATGCAAAGTCTCGACGATTTTCCGTGGTACATCCTGAATATCAACCCCTTGCTGGCTTGCTTTGATCGCAGACGCCGACTGCCAAGTTTCCTTGATTGCGGTCAAAAGTCGGTCAGACGTAAGCTCCGACTCTCCAAGCGTCCTCGCCCATCCATGGGCCGAAAAACTCCGGGCATTCAACACTTGATCCCCCCGGCTACCGATCTCAAGGGGGATCAAGAGCATCGGCTTTCGCAGTGCGAGCAATTCAAAGATACTGTTGGCACCCGCACGACTCACCACCAAAGACGCTGCAGCAAAGACGTCTTTCAGCTCATTGCCCAAAAACTCGAAACTACGGTATCCCGCCTTGTCTGCGGAAACAGATTTACCCTTCCCTGTAAGATGCACCACATCAAACGTCATCAACAACTCTGGGAGTATCTGCGCGAGAGCGTCATTGATTCTTTGCGCTCCCTGACTGCCGCCCATCACTAAAATGATGGGAAGATCACGGGTGAAACCGCAAAGTTTTTTGCCGATGCTCGCATCGCCCGCAAAGAGCTCAGGCCTTACCGGAGTCCCGACATGCTGGGCTTTTGTCGTCGAGAGGAGGGCACCCGTCTCCGGGAACGTATAGAGAATCTTCCTGGAAAACGGCGCAATGATCTTATTAGCCAGACCGGGAGAATAATCGGATTCATGTGTCACCACCGGAATACCCAGAATCCACGCAGCAACCGTCACCGGCACAGCGACAAAGCCACCCTTACTGAAAACAATCTTGGGCCTAAGCCTTAGCAGCAGTATCAAAGACTGCGCGGTGCCCCAAATAATCTTAAAAATATCCCAAAAATTATCCACACTCACGTAGCGGCGAAGCTTTCCGGTGGCGATCTGATGAAAGGGAATCTGCGCCTTTCGGGCTAATTCACTTTCAATGCCGCCAGAGCCAATATAATGCGGTTCAAATCCTGCCTTGCGGAGCTCTGTCAGTATCGCGAGATGAGGCATGACATGCCCAGCAGTGCCCCCGCCCGTAAGAATCATTAAGTCACTCATTGATTATGATGTCCTGTATTTAGTCCATTTTGAGAAGACTTGGAAGCTGCATCGCCAGCGGATAATGCATCTGTACCGCCGAGATAATCTCACTGCGCTCACCCACAAAAACTTCCACAACACGTTTCGTGACGCTGCCAATTCTCTGGATGGTCACCGTATCAGACGGATCTGCAATAACAATATGCAGTCGCCCACTTTCCGAGATCTCAAAAGGAAACACGGCGCACTCCAATGCCACATCATACGGGATGGCCATTAAAACATCGTCGGAGACTGACAGCATTCGAAGACGACCAAGTCTAGGCAACTTCAATTCTTCCGAAAGAATATCCGCAATACGGCTTTCATCCACCAAATGCGTCTCAATCACCGCACGAAACACGTCAACATTCCATTTCGACATGAACGTTGAGATGACCTTATGCGTGGAAGGCGACATCAAGCCACGATTCTTGAGTATGTGCAGTAACGATCCATGGCCATCATGTTTCATCCTTGATCATCCACTCCACTCTATATCGCCCAATACCCTCAAGTCGCATGACAACCCCATCTGTCATTCGATCTCTACACAATGATCCTTCATTGCGAAAGAAACCAAGAAAACCACCCCATTTTAGCACAGCGCAGCTCTTGATGTCACCTGACTGCGACGAAGCACCAGCTGTGGTCAACGTCAGACTAACATCAATATCCCGCTGATCATCGCGTCCGATCATTCGCAAAAATTTGCCGCGATGTTCAGAGATTCGCAGCGTCGTCAACCAATGAGATGGCCAAAATCCTGCCAATACACAAGAAAGCTCATCAGATTGAAGAGGTAGCTCATATCCTCCAACAGAAACCACTCGAGAATGTGACTCTTTGATATCAAAATCACCTTGTCCCGTGCGCGTCCAAGAACGACCCTTTCGATGAATCTCCAACAATGTATCTCCAAGAGGGGAGTTCACTTGAATGTCAGCAAGACGCTCAGGCTTAAAATTCCAGACGACTGTAGCTGAAAATTCTGCCGCATCGACGTCGATGACCCGTAACAACGCCTCCCCATCAGACTGTTCGCACGAGTGAAACATTGATTGAAACACTACCGGAACGGGAGCCGGTTCAGACGTCACCATTGTTCTGGCGCACGCGAAAAACCCAAATAAAATCGTGCCGGAAGACCAAAAAAATATCTTCATAAGATCGCAGTGGTCGGAAACCAAGCTTATCCTTTCGCTTGAAGTTCATTTTCAAGGGCGTCATGTTTCTTCTGAATGCGCTCTTGGTCGCGGGGATCATTTTTCTTCTTCAACGCTTCTTTGTACTGCGATAGAGCCTTATTTTTATCCCCGATCGCAATCAGCACATCACCCAAATGCTCCCAGATCACACCTTCTTCCGGTTCAAGTTCTGAAGCTTTTTCCAGCGTCTGAAGTGCTCTCTGATACATTTTTTTCTGAAAATAAACCCATCCGAGCGAATCTATGAATCCGCCATTTTTAGGCTCAATCTTCAAGGCCCTGTGGATATATGATTCTGCCTCATCCAAATCACGCCCATCCTCGGCTAGCATATAACCAAGAAAATTCAGTGCAGCAGCATCCTTTGGGTTGGTTTCAATGGCCTGACGCATGACAGATTCAGCGGCTTTGCGGTCACCGCCCTTCTCCAGGTAGGCACCTTTCAGGAATCGCAGGCGCGGATTATCCGGAAATCGCTGGATGGCGGCGCTGATAATCCGCACGGATTCCGTGTAGTTGTGTTCGTTACCAACGATCTCTGCCCAAAGCAAATAACCGCTATCGTCGGCATCAGGTCGTTCAGTCAAGTTTTTAAGGACAGCTAACGCCTCGGACAACCGCCCCATCATACTGAGGAGCAACGCCTGATGTCTCATCGCATCGGGCTTAAGCGAAGACGCGGATTGAATGGCCGCAAATCGCTCCATAGCTTGCTGTTTTTGTCCTACTTTCAGGAGTCCAATCCCATACATAAAATTGACGCGGTCGGATTCTGGCAGTTTCTTTTCAAGTTCCGATAGTACTTGCAAGGCCTCCTGGTTGCGATCCATTTCCCACAGAATCAGAAGCTTCTGCATCTTCAGCCCAGGAAATTCGTCGCCACTATTCTCGATCATGTCGTCAATAAGGCCTAGAGCGGTCTCCAGATTGCCAAATTCCTTATAGAGAGTCACCATGCGTTGCACTAAATCTGAGTTGCCAGGATTGAACCGATAAAGCTGCTCGTAAAGCTTGACGGCCTCCCGTCCACGCTTATTCAGATCAAGAGTTAACGCATATATTAATACCAGTTCCGGATCATTCTCCTGAAGTTCCCATGCCCTTCGGGCAGGATCTAGCGCCTCTTTTGGCTTTTTTTCAGCCAGAAGCACTCGACTTAATATCATCCAACCTTGAGCGTTGCCTGGGTTGACGCGTGCCAATCTACGCGCCATATCAATGGCGCGATGGTTTTGTCCGCCCGCTTGATACCCCCGAATGAGTGCGACATAGGCATCATCTAACTTGGGATTAAGCTCAATGGCTTTCTTTAATTGAATTTCGCCCTCCTTGAGATCTCCCGCCATAATCAAAGCCTGTCCATAAATAAGCCTTAACTCGGCATCCAGAGGATAAAGCAATGCCATGCGCCGCGATTCCGTGAGACCGTCTTCGCCTTTTCCACTTGAGATCAGTTTGACCCTCGCTAAACGTGCTCCTGTGAAAGAATTGGGATCAAGATTATAACTCGCCTCAAAATGCTCTCCAGCCTCTGACTGATGACCCTTCATGATGGCTTTTTGAGCCACCAAGAAATGATACATAGCGGCAGCACGCCGACTACCGGGCGACCACATTGCGGAGGGATCGCCCCCTGAATCAGTAGATGGATGTGGCGAGGGATTTCCCTCGTCAAGATCTGGTGAGGTTACGGCCCGCCCAGGAACCAATGAGCCATCCAGAAGATCTTTGTTCGTCTTGGGCGAAGCGGTTCGGCACCCAAAGACCAAAGTCATTACAATGGTGGTTGCCAGGGGACCTATTTTAATCCGAGGGGCGATATTTAAATTGCATGAATTCCATGAATTCCATGCACTCTTTGAGTTGAATCGAATGTCTGAATTCATAGGTATGACCCATTCACGTTTGTTTCAAGTCCAATCACCGGACATGGCAACAGTATACCCGTTTCCTGCCTGTTCGAGCAAAGCGTCCACGGTTAAATCATTGCCGTAAAACACCCGAACCAAACACAAACCACCGCCAGGAGCCGTCATTCCAGCCGCGCGCCGATCTTTTGCGGCGAGAACTTGAGGTATCTGATCAGGAGTCATAGTGCCTTTACCGACGGCAATCAAAGTCCCGACAATATTCCGCACCATCTGTTTTAGAAACCCGTCACCCAACACCCAAATCTCCAACAAGGGTCCCGCATCACGAATCGAAATTTCGCGAACACGCCGAATCTTCGACCTTGCCGAGCTATCAACAGCACAAAAACTCGTAAAATCATGCTGCCCGATCAGATGACGGCCTGCCGCCCTCATAGCATGGAGATCGAGATCAGCACCCATGGTCCATGCCAGAGGCGTCACAAACGGACTTTCACCGGCACATCGCCAGATGCGGTAACGGTAAACTTTGCCGGAGCAGTGTAAAATCGGATGAAAATCCCCTTCCGGACAACTGGCGGCCCCAATGCGGATATCAGCTGGAAGCAGGGCATTGAGAGCCTTGACCATACGGTACAGATGATGGTCGGCCGCGGACTTGAAAGTGACCACTTGATGCTCTGCATGGACTCCTGTATCGGTCCGACTGGAAGCTGTCACGCGAATGGGATGACGACAAAATGTGGCTAAGGCTGACTCGAGGTGATCTTGGATGGTACGACCACTAGGCTGACTTTGAAAACCATGATACGCGGCCCCGTTGTAGCTCATATCGAGTCGGTACAATCTCAGGGGCGCTAGGTCACTAGACTCAATCACTTGAAAGACTCAAATGTGAAACCAATACCCATGACATTTCTTCCAAATGTCAACCCATCCTTGGAGCTTGATTTGACTGTCTCCATAAAACCCGTCAAATACACATACCCAAGTCCCATTGAATCAATCATGGACCTGACCGATCGCTCATCCAGTGCGTTCAGCAAAATATGCGCTGACACACCGGTACTGACCGCTCGTTTTCGCCCCGTATTGGTATAAACTCGGTCCGTCGCCATTGGCAGAATTGACCGCAGATCAGCTGCTTCATTGTCTCGAGTCTCCTGCCACCAGCCATATTCTCCTGCAACCCAAACATCCGCGACCAGCCATTTTTGCCTGAAGGGAGAAAACTGCAACTTCGGACCGACCTGGATCGGAATAAAGAGCAATGACGTCGGACTATTATTGTCGACGGTTAACGCATCACAGTCGATGGCACCTGTGGGTAATTTTCCCGTGGCGGCTTTACCGCGCACAGAGTACATCCCCATCCGCATCATCAGACCTGGATTCACCCACCAATCCAAAGGAAACCAATCTCCTGAAGCTGAAAAATACGTCGGAGACTTTCCATAAAGTTTTTCATAGCATTTCTGCCCTTCATTAAAGGTCGGCCTGTTTGCAGCCAACTGAACTTTATACTTTCCAAAGATCCGTCCGCCATAACGACCCTTGATAGAAGTCTCTGAAATCTTTGAAGAATCTTCATCCGAGGGTCCAACCTCAGACTTTGTCACTGACTCAGCCGTTACAGGCTTTTCTGCTTCACTCGTTTGCTCTGACGCCGTCGCATCTGTCGGTGCATCAGGTGATTCGGGAGCTAAGTCCTTCGAACCTTCAGAAGATGCTGGTTTATTTTCAGTTTGCTTGCCAGCTTCAGTCCCGGCTTCATTGGCAGCTTTGGCGGCCGCAGTTCCGGAACCATCCAGTGTGGCGTCTTCGATGCTATCGGAACCGTCTTCTGGGTTTTCTACCGCTGAATCGCCAACTGAATCGCCTGCTGAATCGCCAGCTGAATCAACCGATGAGCTTATTGTTGGCTGCAGGGCATCGTCCTGAGCTAAAATCACGGAAGCAAAAGCCCGTTCAAAACTCGATAAGAATGAAAAAAAAGAAAATAACAAAAGAACGTAATATCTCAGATTTACAGCTTGCATGATCAGCCTCCGTTTTTATTTTAACTGATCACATCCATAAATTGAACATCTTAGCCTTCAAGACTGCAACAAATCGACTGCAGCGCAGTCGCGACTTGCATTTTTCACTCAAAGCTGCGTCACACAGGCATTAAGATCAAGCCGATCCGA
>JBILMN010000081.1:0-13075 GCA_044375465.1 Oligoflexales bacterium
ACCGCTCCGGCCTTTTCCTTTATTAGGACAGGCTCATCCCATGGGAAGACGGTACGCGGCAAGTAAAAGTTAGAACGGTAGGACTATCGTTGTGCAATTACTGTAGATTTTAGGCCGCTGCTAACACGCAAGTTTAACAAACGAGAATTACTTCGTAATCAAGATAGCAAATAATAGGAACATGCTAAAGTTAGTGAAGCTAAAAAAAATCTGACTCATGAAGACCCCGAACAACGCGGCCTGAGTTGTTTTGTTTTGGCGCTGCTTGGCGCACAGGATCTTGATAAAGTGGCATTCGAGCTTGCCGGGCATAGCAAGTACGACATAGCAACCTCCGGTATCATCTGTTTGGCTTTAATGGGTGATAAAAGAGGCATTAATGCCGTTATAAATGCTGCGCAGTCAAAAAATGAGCTGTTAAGAAACGCTGCGTTCGTTGTTCTTGCACAATACGTTGATCATCCAGATGCTGCTAAATCGATTGTGAAGTTTTTTCGTTCAGGAGTTAGAGACTACATTTTTTTCAATTTGCTGACAGAGCTCCCAGGTTGGAAAAATCCAGATCTCTTAAACCAGGTCAATCAAATGGTCAAACCCTTATTGGAAAGCAAGAAATCGTTTAACGATGAAAGCATTATTCGATTATTGACTCCACTCATTGAAACCGACCACGCGAGCTTTAAGTCAATGGAATTGCTGTTGACTCGAACCTACTTCAACTACGAGTCAAGGGCACTTTATGCTGGAGAGTCCGCCCCAACGGGTTCAAATAAGTTACGGCAGATATTGGGGAAGGTTCTACTCCAGCCTAAAGTATTAGATTATAGGGATATAGAAACATCTGAAGGGCTGTCTTCAATACGAAGCATGAAGAGTCTTAAGGCCTACGAAGAAATTCTAAATCGATGTGATTTAGACGACTGCGAGTATTATGCATGGCACCTTGCTCAGTTTGAAGGGTCGGACTCAGAACGCTTGCTTGAAAAGACCTTAAGAGATAAAGACGCCGCTTCAGCAAATGCGGCAAAGTCTATCTTGGAGTTTCGCAAGGCAAAAGACAAAGACGCTTATGTTAAAAACGTTTTAGATATTAAAACTATGAGTGGAGGCAAGATCCTGTATGACTCCAGCAGCCTTAAAAGTAGTTTGTTAAAAATAGCGTCTCAGCATTCAGATGGAGTGTCCCGCGAACTATTGGAGGAAGTTATCTCATTGCATACAACTCAAGATGTTCCATGGCCGTCGATGACTGTAGAGTACTTGAGACGATTTGGTCAGCCGCTGAGCAATCCAGCGAGGTTTCTAGAGAGGCAAAAGTATTCTGGCGTTATAGCCGACAGACTGATTCGCTATCTGAGAGACCACCCTTCAAATGAATCTTGCTCCGCAGTATTCCGGTCTGTAGTTGCCTCACGTTTCGATGCTTCAACAGTTGATAATAGTATCTTAGCATTTATAAGGATGAGACAGAGTGGGTATTGCAAAGATATGTTTGAGATGCCATAGGTTGGATACCTTTCCACCAGTTCGCCGCAACACCCTTGCGACGTTGTCGGTGAATCGCTACGGAGGGAATCTTAGTATGACGGCTCGCTATGATTCCACGAGTTGGAGTTCCGAGGATGCTGCCGCATTCTTGCAGGATTTTATGAATCGGCTGACCAATGAACCGATGAAGTTAACCACTGTTGATGGCCTGGTGGCGAAGCAGGTCTGAGTCTACCGGGGGCTTTGAACCCGTTTGAGAACATTGATGGTTCTTAGCTCTGGAAAAACCTTCTTGATTAGATCAAAATCTCGATCTTGATGCGCAATGGTGAGACCGTTAATAATAGCGTTCGCTGCAATCAGACAATCCAAAGAGCGTCTTACCGAGATTCCCTTTTTCCGCGACGCTCTAAAGATTTCAACAGAAAGGTCATAATACTCCCTCCCAAGGATAGGGTAATATTGGAAATCTTCTAGGTATGCTTTGGTCGTATGATAGTGGCGGTCGTCACGAATGCCCTGCAATATTTCCATCTCAATGACAATATTGATACAAGCTCCGTGGTGACTCAACAGGGTGTCTTCCACAAAAGCTGCCGCATGACTCTTGGCATCATTAAAAAATGAGATCCATACGCTGGTATCAATCAATAACATGCTACGAACCCGTTTTTCTTGATGTATTGAGATCGGCCTCTACCTTAACTTTGCCCTTTAAGTTCAAAATATCCTTGCGATTTTGCATCTTCAACAATTCATCAAGAGCAAAGTCTAGCAGGTCCTTAGTCGTAGAAATATCGAACGCTTTTTTTGCGGCCTTCAATTTTTTTTCATCAAGAACTACGTTTGTTCTAATCATACACACCTCACCGAAAATACACACGATACACCCACAAAGGAGTATAATGTGTATCATGAATTGGGTCAATAGATTTCGAATACTTATGGACACAAGCACTAGGCAAATTATCAGTGTTGCCGTTACAAAACAGCCAACCGCCGTATGGCTTGAAAACGTCTTACGGAACGCTCTTATGGACATAAGAGACTATCCTAAGTTTATCGTTTCAGATCGCGACGACATATACGGCGACTGGTTGGGCGCGTTCCTAAAAGACTGCTACGACATTAGGCTATACCGGACGCTGCCATGTATGCCCAACTGCAATGCTTTTATCGAGAGGTGGAACTGTTCCGTGCGTGAAGAATTATTAGATCATCGGATTATTTTCGGTGAACACGATCTACGCCTTTTAATGCGCGAATACGTCGATTATTTTAACCACAAACGGCCTCATCAATCCCTTGGGTATGACTCTCCTTGCAAACAGCACGGCCAGGTCAATTTTAATCCCTCAAAAATCAGACGACATCGCTTAGTGGATGGATTGGTTGTGGATTATAATGTCGTTGCATGAGTTTTTGGACACTACGCCCTTCTTTGATTGGCTGGATGCAGTCATAGGCGAAACGCCTGCGATCAATGAGCCGTGCGACGGCTGCGAGGAAAACCCATAGGAATTTTGGGAATTTTGGGGACACACGACCAAACCCAAATTGATCAAAAAATAGTTTGGGTTTGGTCGTGTGTCCCCAAAATTGCTAAAATTTAAAAACCACAACATAACCAATCGTAATTACAACAATAAAATGGCAATTCTAAGTCGTTGGGGCCTATACTCCGATACCTCCCTCGGTTGGGAGGGTGCTCATGAATTTTCTTCAATATTTATCATGTTCAAGTACGGCTACAACTACTAGCCTTGTAAAACTCATATCCACGGCGAGCTTTTTTTCGATCGTTTCCGCGTGCGCTGGTGGCGTTGAGCCACCGTCTAGGAGTACAAACCTAGGTAAATCCGACAGTGAGAATCTTAAAAAAGCAAATGAGATGCCAAAAGATAATTCCCGAAAAAAGGACGGGACATCTGATGGCAGCATTGTCAGTCCCTGTGACTCAATGTGGTTGCTAGCGTTGAAGCAGCAGCCTGTTGGAGCCAAATTTGAGTATACGATTTCCACAATTGGCCCTCGAATGCAGGCCCCCTATTTCCTGACTCGAATTAACACAATTTCAGCATCTTCAATCCAGAGAATCACCTATGCCACGAGCGTTTCTGATGGATCTTTGAATTCATCATCCAGTGGCCATATTCAATTTAGGAAAGACATGTCCGCTGATGCTGTATCTTTGACAAAAGAGCAATTTGTCGACGCTTGCCAAAATTCGAATTCTAAGGTGGTTGGACTAAATGGCGGGGTTGAGATCAAAGAGCAGTCCAATGCTGTTATATCGATTGCCGGCGCACAATTGAACGTGAGACAAGTTAAAGCACATGTGACTAACCTGAGGTACGCGAATCTTTGGGTCACTGGTGATATGGAACTTTATGTTTCACCGGCATATCCAAGTTTTATTTTAAAGCATAAATTAATAATCGCGAAGGCTGTCGCCAATCGCAGTAATAGCAACGATCCAGCAACTGGAGAGATTGTGCCATTAGAGGGGGTTGTGTTCGAGGAAACGCTTAAAAGCGGGTTACCCGGTGATCGATGAAAATGAGCTAAAAATAGTTTGGGTTTGGTCGTGTGTCACCAAATTGCCGTGTTAGATGCCAGCGTAATGCGATAGATAATGGGATAGGAAGACTTATGCTATCTCTTTTTGAAGCAAATCCTATCTGCTCTAAATTTAGTCAAAACACCTCCCCTACCCCACCCAAGAAGCCATACGACCAAGCCCCCAATCCCAGCGTGAAATCCCCCAAAATCCCTTCACCGGTTACGGTGTTTTCATTGGTTTCTTTCCACCAGGTGGACTGGCGTTGCCCCTGGTAATGAAAGGTACCGATACCAGAACCAATCGTCTGGCTCGCGCAATTGCTCGGGAAAACTGCCTCACGTATCAACAATTGCCCAACATGACCTACAGTATGTCATGCTGAAAAAAAGTCTCTCGAATGTTTCTTTTTTTTGTAAGCAATCCACGATCCCACGTGCCGTATAAAAGTCGACGTGGGATATTCTTGATTGGCCAGTCTCACGTCTGAAATATCCATGGGCGCTACCCGTTCGATGCCAAGTCTCTCATCATGATTTCCAGATTTTTGGCCGCCATCTCAGTCATGAGATAAAGTCAATGATTTTTTGGCCTTGGAAGCGCATGGCGGTGTGGCAAAACAATCGTTTGATATCAGCGTCTTACAACATATCCTGGAAAGATATGTTGTCCGCGGCAAAAAAACGGTCCAATTCTGAGCGGCAACAGGCCCCGGGACCAGTCCATAAAATGCCTTTTTTTGCGTTTATAACCAAATATGAGGCACATTTTTCTTGTCAAGTGACGGCTTACTGAAGCCGAACCCCCCATAGGTAATTTTTACCCAGGGGGAATCCTTGAGATCGACGCTCTTCAAAAACGCACTATGGGTATCGACCTTGTGCTTTGTCGTAAACGCTTGCCGAGCCACTGCACCGCAGTCACAAATGTCAGATTTTGAAGTGAACGATGAATTATCAGGCGACAGCTCAGGAGCGCAGGGCCAAAGGGGTAAAAAAGACGCCTTTGGCAGCCAAAACGATCTATCGGATAACCCTGAAACAGAGCGCCAATTTGTGATGCACCACCCCAAAGAACCTACGGCATGGTTCACACGTAGGCTTTTAATGACCTCATCACAGCCCAGCGCACGACGTATCAACGAATGCCGCGAACGGGTTGAAGCTGCCCTCAAAGACGCGCCAAATCTCAGAGCATTGACCGAGGTATCGGTGTCCCTGGAAAACACGGTGATAACTGCGCCAAATCTTTACCACTGGTGCTTTTATCAGATGATGGTTGACCTCGACATGCGCCTCGATAGCGACGCGCCTCTGATGACGGATAAAGCTGAGATTTTTTTGAGTCGGATGAGATCACTGTGGGCCATGGCAAAGGCCCTTGATCAGACGATGCCAGACGGTGGCTACATGACCTATCTCAGAGTGAGGTATGTTGATATCAGCCAAAATGTCTTTGGACGAAATCTTGACGCGATGGATATCGAATCCTTTAGACAATCAGAATCACGACCGCTGAAAAGCGCGAGCAGTTTCATAGAATAGCGGACCGGCATAGAAAGGAACATAAGCATGTGGAGGACGATGGATATGACGACTCGGTGGACATCAATCATTTTTCTGGCAAGCGGGATATTTTTTGGCTGCGTAAAGCAGGGAATGCTGCCTGGAAACTCGTCTCAGGGCTCCAAGGTCACAAGCGTCAAAATGAAGATGCCCACAAAAATAGGCGACAAGGACGTCAGTGGAAAAATGGACGGCTATCATCTATCTGTGAAGAAGGTCGGCGGAACCTGTGTCTTTGCTGACATTGATCGCTCAGAAAAAATCACAACTGGCGACGTCAAGATCGACGCATCCTTAAAACAAGGCTGCGATTACAGCATTCTCCTGAGCTTTGGTATCGCTGCAGCAGATGGTAAGAGCCTCGAAAAGATATACCTGACATCCGATGCCTATGATGCAAAACCCGCGAACGCGACCATTGTCAAACAAGACGATATCAAAGGCAAAACTGAAATCACCATCAAAGCATGCGTCAGTGTGACAACCTTAGGGGCCAAAGATCTTGGAGTGAGCGTGGCAGAGTGTCCGAGCGTGTCAGACGATTCAGTCAATGGCACACTCGAACCTGTCATTCCGCAACCCGTTCAAACCACGTTCAAGCTAACAAAAGCACCGATCGCGACACTTAAAGATGGAAAAGTTCAGATCACTGGGGAACTGATGGCCGTCAACTCCAAGACCTCCTATTGTGGACTTGCGTTAAACATCAAGATCACAGGCTGGGGCACCCGCTTCATGTATATTGACGACAACGTGGTTGAGGCTAAATCTGGAGATAAGAAGCCCTTTGAAAAATCATTTGATGCCAAGGACGTCCCAGACATGGATCCAGGAAACCTCGGGGCTGTCACCGTTTTTGAAGCCTGCGGTGAGACCAAACCAGACCCCACCAAAAAAGCTACAGACTTGCTAAAAGATTGTCTGAACGCTGGTAAATGTCCTGTTATCGGTAGTTAAATCGGGGTTTTTTGACAATTCCACTCATTCATTCAAAAGCCGGAATGGACCGACTTTCTCTATTTTTCGGATCCGACTCACGGGTCACTCGGGCAGTGGTTCATTAAAGCTCATGGACAATCCTCCGATACCCCGAAAGGACTCGAAAAAGTCTGAGTAACGGCGTCGCGTCTTGAGGAGTGATCCAGGTGCAGCTTGGTCGAAACCATGGGAAATACCTATCAGTGTTCATGTCAGCATGGTCTGCATGTGTTTTGACGTCTCCAGTCAAGGCGCAATCTCAAAGTCAGACTCAAGGCAAACTCCAACAGCAACTCCAATCCGGGCCTGTGCAGTCATCATTGGCTTCCAAACAACAGGTCTCGGGCGTAAAAGTAAAACAAGGCCGCAGAACCCAGACGGCTCGAAATCAGGAGGTCAGCGCGCAGAAATCCGCGCCCGTCCAGAGAAGCAGTTCACGCGTCCCGAGCGTTGCTGACAGTGACACGGCCACCAACAAAGACGTCCGCCAGTTTCACGAAGTGCTGAATGATCTGCTGACGGAATTTTCCTACGATGTCAAACAAGGACAAATCAATGGCCTGAAAAATCTCGCCATCCGACGTGTTGATGTGAGTGATACATTGCCAAACACATATGAGCAATATGTAGAACTGCTTGCCACAGAGCGAATCCGTGAAAACAGCAAAGTAAAACTTATCAATTGTGTGCCTTGCAAGACCAAATCCTCCACGATGGTGGAGGGAAAGCTGATGATCTCCTCACCACTAAGCAATGTACAAAAAATGGATGAGGCCGCCAATCAACTTGGCATCGAAAACTTCATGGACGTGGTGTTGGTTTACCACACCACCCACATGGTTATGGCGTTTAATATTTTCAGCACCCAATCCAAGGAATTGGTATGGGCGAGGACCTATAACAGTGAGACACTCAGAAGCCGCTACCAACGGCTTGCCGTAGATTACAATCAGGTCGAGAAATCCCGGACCAGCGACGAATACGTGCCAGACTATAAAATCCTGGTCGGGTTCGGTAGTAGCCAGCTGCCCAATGTCGCTGGCACATCCCGGGACAAGTCATTTCTGAGCCTCCATGTCAGGGCTGTTGAGAAGTTTGACAATCGTCGCCTGGACTTCGGACTTTTGACATCTTTCTGGGCCAATACCGCAAAGTTTCTCAAAGCCTATCCCAGTGAGGGATCTTCAGGCACCACAACAACGCAGACATATACTGGCGAAGCTCGGCCTGTGGCCTACAAATACGTTCTTGGGGTCCACGCTTTAGTTGCACGTAATTTTGTCGGCGATGTCGAAGTCTACGATCGCGTGCGTCACGGACTTCATCTTGGTATCGGCTCAATTATCAGCACAGGCTACCTGGCGCCGTCAGTGCGAGCTGGATGGGACATGTATTTTGGCAGACGATTTGTCGCGACATTCGCGGGCCACTACATCATGCCGAGCACGATTCTCGTAGGCAGCAAATATCAAAGTGCACGAGGAGGTGGCGGCGGTGATCTTGTCCTGTCGTACAATTTCTAGAGCACTGACATGCATCTGTATGCTGATGTGGTTCCATGGCTGTGCTTCCAGCCAGGGAACCCGGCCAACCATCACAGAGGGTAGCATCTCGTATCCTTTCATAGCTGACACCAAACCTATAGGACGCGCTCGCGAAAAAAAACCATTTGTGATCCGTTCAGCGGTTGGCACCAGCGAGTACTCCGTTGAGATTCCCGACGATGCCAGTCGTTATGACATTCAGATACCTCTTGCCGAACTTTCGCCCAAAGGCTCAAACCAGTCACCGGTTGGATCAGACCAAAAACTCATCAATGCCGGAACCACGGATAAGGAATTGGTTGCCGATTTACCCGCACTAAATAAAAACAAACCAAATGAAACCGCTATGATGGACGCCGCCTTCGGAGTTGGATCACCGGATGGCCCCGTACAGTCACCAAGCTACAGTCTGGGTATCGCCAAAGTGAATCAGTACTTCAAAGAACGAAACTTCGAACTGGCGCTCGTTGAATTGAACAACCTGCTGGCTTTTTATCCGAACAGCCCAAAGCTACTCAAAATGAAGGGGACTCTCCTCATCAAGACCGGGCACCGCAGCCTCGCGATGCAAGCGTGGCAACGGGCCTTGGACCTTTCCCCAAACGATGGGGCTCTGCGACGCTCCATCGAACGCCTCAATGAGCGTTTGACGGCCGAACAGACTGCGCGGGCTGCCGACTCCAAGACTCCGGCTGCTGCCCCAGCAATAAAACCCATAAGCCCCCAGCCAGAAGAGGCACTTGACCGCCTCGCCCATTAACTGGCCCGACCTCGTGTTGCTAAAAATGTCCGTGGCAGACCATTGTGATTTTTGAAAAATGTCCGCCACCGATATTTTTAGCAACAATTTTTAGCAACAATTTTTTTCAACACGAGGCCGGGCCAGTTAAAGCGTCTGTTCGTCAGGCCGCAAAACATCCACCGAAATGTCCTTTTGCGGAATCGCCCATGTCAGTCCTACGGGATAGCCTGCGCCTGTCGGTGGTAAGATTGATACTTTAATCCCACAGCCGGAGAGAATCTGTTTTGCCAGATCGACATGATAGAACATTTGCCGGCTCGGTGACTCTGGAACAGCTGCTGTCTTTCGCATGGGCATCGACAAAATGATTGAGGCCTGATCCTTAAATCGCTTCTGACGAATCACAATCGGCAGCCGCACCTCCGAAAGGTCCGTATCCTGGAATAGCGCCAAATAAAGATGGAAGAAGCCACTCACGAGAGCGCCCTCGGGTGCTGGTGGATACATTTCCTCGGGATTTCCCAGTTGCGGCAGAGATTCGAATGTCAGTGATTGATAGCGATCGTCAGCGTGAATCAAATTCTGAGCCGATGCCATGCATTGATACCAACGAGACGTCTTCGTAGAGCGATCTCGCATGGCAATCCCGTGCCATAAGGCCGCCAATTGACTGACTCCCTCGCAATCATCGACGGTTTGACGCGCCAGAATCGACGTACTCAAAGCCTGATCCATCGTCGATACGCTAATACGCTCGATCAGAGCCATGTCTTCATCAAGCTTTGAGATTCCCGGCCTCGCCCCCTGAGCCTCAACCAGCGACCTAAAAAACTTGCGGGCAGCCAGCTCGCGATTGACTCCCTGATGGATGCCAGTTTTCCATCGTTCATAAAACTCATGGAGTTCTTTGGCTTGCCGCGTCATGCCTGAAGCCGCGACATCCATGATATTTTCACACGTCTCGCGCATGGCGGCAATCTTGCGCAAAAATGAACCCGTTGTATGTTGAATCTGTTCCTGTAAACTCGCCAAGTCACTCATCCCGGCAAGTTTATCCTCCAAACGAGCCACCTCGACCTCTTTTTCACGAAGGCGCAGATTAAGATATTCGACCCGCTCTCGAAGAAGTCGCATTTGCTGTGCACGCTGCTCGTCACGGGCGGAAATCAATGATTTTGCACTGGCCAGTATTTCACTCCAGGCACGAGAGACGCGCGGCACATCCTTACCGGACTGTTCCTCATTGATCCACCCATCCATCATCAGTCGGTTTTGCTCATCTCGACGCTGCCCGGCGCCGACCTGGATCAAAGCGACCAACATCACGAGACCGAGTGCACCGAACAAAACCCAAAAATTTTCGCGCAAGGGAACCAGCGCCAGTCCGGTCAACTCCGGCGCAATCCGGTAAATCCATCCATCCACAATCAGCGGCAATGCAAATCGTCCATCTGCAAGACGGCCTTCACGCCACAACACCGCACCGTGACTCTGGCCTTGACTCTGGCCTTGAATTTGGCCATGCCCCTGACCACGATCGCCAATAACCACATCACGACTGCTGATCACCGAAGAAAGCCGGGGATGCAGCGTCACCCATGCCTGATCAAACATGAGCTGCGCCGCAAGGAATATCTGCTGTCCGCCAATCTCTCGATGAACTAGTGACACCAGCGCTGCATCGCCACTTTCAGATTTTTGCCAAATCATGGCAGGTTTGCCCCGCTGAATCGCCTGACAAAGATCAGTGATCGGATGCCCATCCTGCGGCACACGAGCGATCAGGTGACAGCCTTCATCGAGTAACTCAATCTGAGATACCTCTCCTGGACGCACAAAACCCTGTAAAGACTGCGTCACAGTGTTGATGTGACCCATTGTATAATTCTGCTGAATTTGGGCATCGCTGATAGCACTCCATGACGCTGTAAAAAGTCGCCCTCGCGCATCGGACACAGCCTGCGTGAAGGCATCGCGGATACCAGCAAGTCGGCTGAGTTCATCATTGAGCGATCGATCAACAAACGTCACAAATCCAGTGAACAAAAAAGCGATCGGCAAAAGCCTCACGGCACGAGTCATGGCAACCCCTTTCGCAGCACACACCTTCGAAATTCTCGTCCGGCGTCTTTCGGTTGGGAACATTGGCAATAATTGTTAATAACTCTAAGAGAATTTTAAATGATGACTATTGATATGTCACGCTTAAATTGAAGTCCACTTCTCCATGCTCACCTTGGATCAACACTGACCCCGATCCATTGAATAAAAAATCAATTTGGTAGCCCAACGTCACCCGTGCGAAAACCGAACCATCAGTTCATACACGGCCTCTAAAAAATTAATGTCTGCTAGAACTTTGTGATCTATTAACCTAACATATCGGCGAATTGTCATAAGCGTCGAACTCAGGGACCGGGAGTCTTCGGGATGAGCCTTCTTTTTTATATGATGCGAACACCGCGCATTTGTTTGATCGTTATCATTTTATTTTCAGAACAATTCGCGATGTCGCAGACACATGACAACAAAAGCGACTCAAATTTAGCCTGCGCAACTCTTGGGGAATTGGTTTCTGAAGCCACGAACATATCAGCGGATTTGAAAGCGCAGAACGCTGAGGCTCGGATCGCTTGGGAGCAATACGAGGCTGCAAAAGCATCGGTTAAGCCAACACTCAAAGCCACTGCGGCAGTAGTGAAACAAGATCAATCAAAATCTAAAGTTAACGGCAGCGACGAGGCCTTTCCAACCACAGCTAAATTGACTCTCAGTCAGCCTCTTTTTGCAGGTGGCGCTGAATATGCTGCTTTGCGCAGGGCTGAACAAAAGGCAAGGCAAGGAGTAAAGCAGCAGGACGGAGCAAGGATAAAAGTTGCTCGCGATGTCATCTCCAAGGTTTTTCAGGTTTTAATGGCCCAGGCTGAACTTAAGTCAACATCCGAACTGAGAGAGCTATCCCGGAGGCGGCTTAAAAATATCCAGGGACGTGTAGCGATCGGACGTTCAAAGTCTGCAGACGGCCTTGGTGCCGAGGTTCAGGTCGCCAATGCTGATGCGCAATATGAAGTTGCAAGACTTGGATTGGATAGTGCTGTTCGTCAGCTACAGTCCGTCACCGGCAAAAATGGACAAACCGTATGTGAGCCTGTAGGAAAGCCCCCGCTAGCAATTAAAACATGGGACGAATTACGTAGCCGCGTCCATCAGCGACCGGATATTCAAGCAGCGGACCTTGGTGTCACGATCGCTGATGAGAATATAGCTATCGCCCGAGCAGGTCATTTCCCGGTGTTGGATCTTGGTGGCAATTATTACGTGAAACGTCCCGAGTCTCAGAAAGCATCTGGCAACTGGGATGTAACTCTTTCAGCATCGCTGCCGCTTTATTCGGGAGGTCTGGTGTCTGCAAAAGTCAATGAAGCCGTGGCAGGAGTCCAGAAACAGAGGGCTTTAACGGAGCAGTTAAAGCGTTTGGCCGAGGATGAAGCGCGGGAGCTTTGGGAGGTCGTAACAACCGGTCTGCTGCAACTGAACTCTCTGGAAGATGCGGCTAAAAAATCGACCCAATACTATCAGATCATGGCGAGTGATGAGCGCAAAGGACTTGCGAGTAGCCTTGAGACCTTGCAAGTACTGAATGCATCCATTGATGCTCAGCGTGCGGCTCAGAAGTCAAAATACAAATATGGGGAGAGCGTGAGACAGCTGCATTTGGTCTTAGGTGATCTCGAGGGAGCATCGCGATGAATATTTCTGAACTCTCGATTCGTCGACCGGTATTCGCATGGATGCTGATGATCAGTTTGATCTTGTTTGGTGCGCTCGCTTTTCGCGGTATGGGTATCAGTCAGCTACCTGACGTGGACTTTCCAGTGGTCTCCATATCCACGTCACTTGAGGGTGCTTCCCCTGAAGTTATGGAGTCAGAGGTTGTAGACCTGATTGAAAATGCAGTTATTTCAGTCGAAGGCATCACATCCATATCCAGTACAATGCGGCCAGGATCGGCATCTGTCAGCCTTGAGTTTGACCTCGAAAAGAACCTTGATGTTGCTGTTCAAGAGATTCAGACCAAGTTGGCACAAATTCAAAGGCGTTTTCCGAAGGATACTGATGTACCAAGCGTATCAAAGTCAAATCCAGAAGATCAGCCTATTATGTGGCTGGCGGTCTCATCAGATAAAATGCCACCGCG
>JBILMN010000234.1:0-3957 GCA_044375465.1 Oligoflexales bacterium
CAAAAAATCATAACCGGCCGAACGATCCTGCAGTTGTTGATGAGGGGGAACAACAACAATGCTTTGGCATACGCAGGCGTTCGGCCGGTCTTATCGCACAAGTGAAGGGGCCCAAGAAAAACGGGGGGATTCCTCTAGGGGCCTTAATCCCTTCACTACAAGGGTCTTCGGAGGTTTCTCCTTGAACTGGATGATCATTTATAAGTTCTTGTTTTTATTATTTTATACAGGCACAATTGGGCCATGACGCAGACGTCTTTATCCATTCCAGCGGGAACTTGTTTGATCACGCGGCTCAAGGCGGAGTTGTGCCGTAAGGATATTGATCGATCGCAGGTCCACGTGGTTCTCCCAACCCAACGCCTGCATGTTTTTTTATGCCGTGAACTGGCGGCCGCTGCAGGCGGTGCCTGTATTCTTCCTCGATTATGGACCTGGGACCAGTTTCTTCGTGAAGAGTGTCGTGATCATGTGACTACTGAACTGGTTATGGTTAGCTCACAATGTGAGTTGATCATGGAGGATGTCTTAGACCAACTTACGGCCACAGCAACGCGTGAGCACCGCCCCATCAACACGCATCGCCGTCATGCCCACGAACTTCTTTATCTGGCCTCAGAACTTGATAAGTCAGGTCTCCACCAAGTTGCCAGACAAAAGCTTCTTGATTGGCTTGAGAGGGATTGGCGCCGCGACGATGCCGTCCGACAAGATATTCTGCGTCGTATCGACGATATTTTTGCTGCGATCCAGGGGTTTCAGTCCAAGATGTCCGCCGCTGGTTGGATCAGTGAGTCGGCTGCCCGGGCCGAAGCTTTGCAGCGCAGGCTCGGTGATGACGCACGAGTGCCAATGCCCGCGGCTAGCCGCATCATCATCGCTGGCCTCACGTCACTTCCGGAATTGGAATCACAGTTTCTTGCACGCCTTGCCACGGACCAAAGAGTGGAAGTTTGGCTCGATGAGCCGCCACCTGACGTCGACCATGCACCGCTGGCAGGCTTACGTCAAAAACTCGGAATGCTCGCAAACCATCCCGCAGACCCTGCCGTCTGGGCTTCCGGTGTCCGACGCATCGTCGCCGCAGGCGACGTCACCAGCGAGATCACTGCGTCTTTACTCTGGGCTCAAGACCTCGTGAGGCAGGGCCTTTCGCCCCATGAGATCGCCCTGGTTGTGCCCGATGAGGCGACCTATGCCCCGGCCTATCAGGCCCTGGCTCAGCGGATTCAGGTGTCCGTGAATATGCCACTTGCCGAGCCTTGGGAAGCCACGTTACCGGCGCGCTGGTTGCACCTGGTGACGGAGGTACCGAAGGGATTTAAAACCCATGTGATCGGACAGTACCTGCTGCATCCCATGACGCGGGCGTTGTTTGAGCCGTCGCGGCAAGACGGTGGGCTTGATACCACGAAACTGCAACGGGTCCTCAAGGATTTCCCCGAGTCAGAAAGTTTCGGTCCAGGCTCTCTGGAGCCTCTGCGTGAATTCCTGACCAGTCGATTTACACCGGAAGACGCGGCCTACATGGTCAAGGCTATCGAGTATTGCACCCAATCACCCGTCGCTAAAGCGCAGGCAACCGAGACAGAATTGATCCAGGAGTTTGTCTCGACACTTATCACAGATCTCTCCAAGCTTCGTCAAACCTTCAAAAGCACGGGAGCACGTGAGGAATCGGCCTGGAAGCATTGCGAGACTGCGGCTTTGCAGGTTGCTGCCCTCGCCACGCTGAGCCACAAAAAAAACAGTAGCGACGCCGCCTGGCGTCAATTTTTATCGCGCTGTTACCGCTGCGCGGCCGGCGCATCCGTGCGAGCCACGGGCGAGCCCATGGACGGGCTGCAAATCATCGGACTGACGGAAGCCCGCTATGTGCCATTTGCCGCTGTGCGTATTGTCGGTTGCGTGGAGGGTTCTTTTCCTCACGCCCTGCCGCGCGATAGCCTGATTGATCATGCCATGCGTCAGGCCATGGGTCTTCCGGGCTGGCATGAACTTGAAGCGCTTGAAGACACCACGTTTCACCTACTGACGGCCAGGCTTTCTTGGGTGGAACTATCCTACGCCAAAACCAGTCATGATCAAAGGCTGATTCGCTCACGCTGGATTGAGCGTCTTGCCGTAACGATGACCGTAGAGGAATTCTCGAGTGATGCTCCTGCACTTGAAGGTGACCTTGGCCCTACAACGCAGAAACCTTTGCCTGAGCCGCGTTCAGGTCTTGAGGGGCAAACCCCAGACGGGGTTCTTTTGACGGCCAAAGCTTCCGCCTCGCGGCTGCGGGATCTGATCTGGTGTCCTTACCGCTACCTGATGACAGCGCGCAAAATCCAAGCGGTGGAACTTCCAGAAGACCGCACACAACTTAAAACTGGAACAATTTTGCACAAAATCCTGGAACGATTTTTTACGACGGACATCGATGACCGACTTGATGAGCCTCTGCGTTTTCAGTACTGCCCGCCAGACGCTTCGAAGTTTGCAGACTGGGCGCACCAACGCCTTGATGCTATAGCCCTTGTCACAACCCCAAAGAATCTGGCCCGTCACCCGCAGTTTCAGCACATGGCGGGTCGTGGGTGGCGGCAGGTTGCGCAAAGGTGGGCGGCGCTCTACGCTGCGGGATTCTCCCCAGAACATGTCACCACTGAAATGCAGATTGGACGCTCGCAGCCACGAACCATCAAACTTGGAGATCGCAAGATCGCTGTCGATGGCAGTATCGATGCCGTGTTCCGGCGTGACGGCGCCACCATTCTCGTAGACTATAAAACCGGAAAGACGCCGTCCATGAAAGCGGTGGGAGATGGCCTAGAGCCCCAGTTACCCCTATATGCCTGGGCCTTGTCTGAACGGGAACCTTTAACGGCAACAGCCGTCAGTTACCTTAATTTATCAGAGGGCCAGCAATCCATTGCAGCAGTGACTGCTGAGCTAAAACCGCAGATCACGGCCGCTGGCTTGATCAGCTCTGCTGCCAAGCCTGCGGATCTTGAGGCTGCTTTTGCATCGGTCAAAACGCGGTGGACCGCTCGACTGGGCGAGATTGAACAAAGCGCGAGGTTCATGGCTGATCCTTCCGATTGCCAATTTTGTGAATTTACCAATATTTGCCGGAAAAATGATCCAAGAGAGCGCGACCGCATACGCGCCCAAGCACAGGTTAAGGCCCCATGAGCATGTCCCCTAGCCCCCCATTTAACCCATGGATCAGTTGCATCGTTGAGGCCTCGGCCGGTAGCGGTAAAACCTGGCAGTTGAGCCGAAGATTTCTCGCACTCGTGATGGCGGGCGCTGATCCTTCCTCGATCCTGACAGCCACGTTCACCAACAAGGCAGCTGCCGAGATGCGTGAACGCATCATTAAAGACGCGATCCTTTTAGGCGCCTGCGATGTTGATCCGACCAGCGAATTCAGAGGTTTTGCAGGCAGTATCGCCGCCTGGGCTCCACAACACCGCGCCTTTAAGATTCGCTCACCCAAAGAAACATCAAAGATCATCATTGCCAACACTCAATCACTCAAAATCACGACCATTGATGCACTCTTTATGCAGTGGTCCCAACGTTTTCCCTTGGAAACCGCAGTTTCAATTGGCGATGAAACGCTGCGCTCTCCCTGGGAGCTTTTGTCCGGTAAACCGCTTGAAGACCTTCATGAGCTGGCGTGGCTTGATGTTCTGGCCATGGCGACCGACCATCATGAAAACCGTGCCCTCATGGAATCCATTAGCCGTCATGCACCCCAAGGCAAAATTAAATCACTCACCACAGCCATTTCCCCGTTAACCTCCAGCGATACGTTTATCTGGTATGCTCAGATGCTCTATGGCAATGACCCACTCAGATTTTTTCCCGTGGATCGTGACATTCCGCAAGAAGAGGATTTCCTCAGCCAGCAGGCCACCCACCTCAGGCCTTTGATCCAACGGATCAGCAACCTTGAGAAACGGA
>JBILMN010000235.1:0-3904 GCA_044375465.1 Oligoflexales bacterium
CATAGGCATCCTCTGCGAGGCAGTGATTTGAGCCCGTGCGAATCGCGCCACTAACGCGGTATCCAAAAAAATCTGGATTGATCCCACCATAGATCTCTGAAACCTCAGGACGATCAATGATGGTTCCTTCAATCGTCTCTTGTATGGTCGGTGTTGGCATGAATGGCTCCGAAGATGCAAACGATGTTGTTTGCGCGATCGAAAAGCTACACAAAAGTGCGATGATTGCTGAATATAAGTTGACTCGTTTCATATAAGACCTCCATTAAGATTGTCGATTTGTGGCATTTTATTCCCGGAAGGCGGGATGTATCCGCGGTAATGACCGGAATACACCCCGTTTTCTGGTGGGATCTTGGTGGGTTTTTTATGAGGCTAAGCTTGCCGCGAGAACAGCGGCAATGGGTGATTGCGTTGGCATTTCCCGGGCATGCAGAATATGGACTTCGCCACCACGGGATAGCACCATCTCGCCGATATCATCGAGAATATCGTCTGCGGCGTGATTTAAACCGTTTTTGTTTAAATTCACGGTAGCTGCCCGCGCATCCACCTGTCCCCAGAGGTTGATGCCCCGGCGGATAAGCAGAGACTTGACAATACCGTCATTTGCGGCCTTGGCCACATGAGTAATGGTATCGACAGCGCAGCCAAAACGGCGGAGATATTTGAACTCAAATGCTCCCTTGAGTCCGCGATTGCGATTGCAGAGTACCAGAGACTCCAGTCCTAGTTGATGCAAATAGTCCATATCCTTGAACACCTCGGTCCTCTCTGTTGCGATGGTGCGAATGAACGACGTGCGGTAGCGGTTTGCGGAAATAAACAGCTTGATCAGACGATCAGGTCCTACCAAAATCGCAGGGATAATGTCTAAATTCGTCACTCGGCGAATGGCTGATTCGACTTCGCGAAAGAACTTGAAGCTGTTGCGCTTTTCCATGCGGTTCGGCTCCATGACGCCTCCTTGAATCTCTCGAGGACGAGCCTCCGAATCATTGCGAGCTCGACGCCAGTCCTGATGGGGACGACGCTCGAAAGTTTTGACCAGACGTGCACCGGCTTTTGAACCATCATAAACTTCCACTCCGTGTTCATCTAAATGAATCATCACGTAGCGCTGCTCGATTTGAATCAGCCCAAATAGGGGCTTCAAATGAAAGCTACGGGCCATGACCAACAGGTCCTCCGAGAGCTCAATCGACGGATAAAAGCCCTCCGTTGATGGACTCTTAAAGTAGGCCAAGCCGCGCCATGGTTGAACCATTTGCCCTGTAACCGGATCCTGTAACAATAATTTTGCTGTCAATTTGTTCACGTCCGGATCGTTAAAGTCTGTGGCTGATTCCGGAAATGTGATCCGCGCCTGATGTATGGCGCTTGTGATGGCGCTGTCGATCTTTTCTTCGTCCATTCTCGGGCTTCCGGCCAAAGATACGTAGACGGAGATACAGGGTTCCTGACTGCCAACCAGATTTGCCAAGTCACTTGTTGATAGATATTTCATGATGCTCTCCTTTGCTTGTTCACTTGTTTGTTGAACTGATTGTTTGGTTGCTCGTGTTAGCACGTTATGTTCTGCACATGAGTACGGTAGGACATCACCATTAATTTAATAAATAGATAATAGTCATTTTATTTATCGCTTTTTTGGATATGTATGGAGGACTTGTACTGCAATAAGTTGCCGGGCGATCAGGGTCGAACGCTGCGGTTAAAAGGCGAGGAAAATCCTCAGGCCTCAATATTTGACAAGGTCGCGTCTAAGGTGGATCTTGTGCTTAGTTCTATAGGCAAAAGGTCTTGACGAGTGATTCGGCAATGTTGTGATGCTTCTTGCCTTGTTTGGCCACGAGAAACACCTCCTCGAACACCGAATCGATTTTTCCGATTTCAATCAATTCACCTGCAGCAACCTGCCGAGAGACGGAATGAGTTGCGGCGGGAATCACTCCAAGTCCATCAATGGCAAGCATTTTCTTGACGGCAATATCTTGAGTTTCAACGACGACATCAAATAACAGTTTCTTCTTGCGCCCCCAATTGTCGATGTCATGACGTAATTGACTATCATAGGTTGGCAATACGATCGGTTGGCCACTGATCGATTTTGGGAAGTTTGTTCTGAGACTTTTGAATGAAGGGGCGGCGTATATTCCGACGGATGCTCGCGATATTTTCTTAGTTTGAAAAGCGTCTCTGTTCACGCCGTCAGGTAAGTAATTGGTGACTAATAGATCAAGTCGGCCAGCATCAAGATCCCACAAAAGATCATTGATTTTACCCTCGGCGATCACAACACGGCAGTGATGCCCTTTTCGTGCCTCGTCAGTGATTCGAATCAGGATCTGTTTTGCAATGCCATCGAGAGCCCCTAATCTCAGGGTCGCGTGCCGGACTGGTATGCGTTGTTGGAGAACTTCGGAGAGCTCACCACCTTTTGTAAAGATGTCTTTGGCGTACTCAAGGGCGATTTTGCCGTGTTCCGTCAGGCGTAGTCTTTTTCCTTCTCTTAAGAATAAAGGGACTCCGATCGTTTCCTCGAATTGCTTCAACTGAGCACTGAGTGTTGGTTGACCGAGTCGCAGAATGGCAGCGGCCTTCGACACGCTTTCATGTTCGGCGATGGTCTTGAAATAAAGCAGGTGATGATAGTTGATCCATTGCCGCATGGTCTGTCACCGTCCCTAGCGCGCGGTCAGTTTGTGGTGAAAGGGAACATTCACCGTGCCAAACCATGTGTCGAGATCGGCTGAACCGTGGATTGTTAGCTTATCTTTTGCGCCGTCCTTCATGATCTCAAGGGCGGCTCCCATAAGCTCGGTCGTCCTCAGGGCGATGGGGAACTTGACGATTTGCTCCTCGTTGGGTTTGATGTCAATATGCTGGGCTGATTTTCCTGAACCTATAATTTTATCCGCAAACTGCAGATCAAAATGCAGAGCGTCTATTTTTAGTTCTTTTTTATCCTGATTCAGAACTTTGAGGTCGATTTCCGTGTCGATATTGACGAATGTTGCCTTCTGGATGCGAAAATCAGCAAACGTGATTTGTGGTTTCTCCGGGATCAAACCTAGTGATTTTCCGATGTGCATACAACCAGACAGCAGAACAACAAGGGCTCCGACGAGAATTTTTGATGTGCAATTGATTTGAAAAGATGAATTCATCGTTTAGGATCTCACAGATTCAGTGTGGTTAGATTTGGTGGACGTAAACCATAAGCGGACTCTGTATGCGCTAACAGGTTGCGGTAAACATCAGCTTTAATGATCAACGTCAAAGGTTACCGTAGCACTGACATTGAGATCCAGGCTTTTCGTATCGATCATTGGGCCACTTTCATCCGCGGGCGCCGCACCATCTGCAAAAGCCCTGGTCATCATGACAGATCTCGTCCCGTAACCATGATTCGGCGGAGAGACCCCCTCGTCGATCGATTTGACTTTACCGAGTTTAACGCCTGCGCCCTTGGCGAGTTTAATCGCCTTGTCACGGGCATTGCGGCTTGCAATCTCGAGACATCCTTCATACTCGGATTTGTATTTTTCACTGGAGACAGATGTGTTGAGTCCGCCGACGTCTTTAATGCCCATTTTCGTTGCAGTGGCAATAACCTCGCCGATGCGGTTGATCTCAGAGGTCTCAACGATCAGAGACATACTTGCACGAAACCCCTTGGAAACCGATTTTTTGTTGACCCACTCGCGTTCTTCGCCCACGGTGTAGTGACCGGTCTCAAGCGTCATATTTGCTAACTTAAGTTGTTGCAAGGCGTCGCGAAGCTTTTGGTGCATTTTTGTGGTTTCGGTTGATGCCTGGTTGGCGTTGGGGGCCAGTGAGGAGACAGTGAGAGTCGCAGAGGCGCGATCTTGGGAAATTTTTTTAAGGCAAGTTCCTGTGG
>JBILMN010000236.1:0-3895 GCA_044375465.1 Oligoflexales bacterium
AAATATATTGTCTACAAGTAGCGGCTATTGACTGGGACGTTGCGAAAAATAGCCTTGATTCCCCGATTTCGACAAAAGTCCAGCCAACCATGCTATAAGTTGTGCGGGTGCAGCACCGAAAGGACATCGACGATGATCTTTTGTGATTTTTGCTGGTGGTTGAATGTATCTAGAGATAGGAGCAGGTGATGAAACGATCTCCAATGATTCATGGCAAAAAAAAATTAAACATCCGAGGAATGTCTTTGGCGTGGCTTCTTGGTGTCTTTCATAGCTTGGAGTGTTCGGCGCTTGCGGCGCCGAGATCAAACGTGAACCAACCGACGTCTCGTCAGCTTTGGGACATGGTGTTCCTCAATCAGGATGTCCGCCTGATCGAGGGCAAGCATGTGGGGTGCTCAAATGATATGGGGCGAACTTTGGGCGCATATGTGGCCTTTCTGCTCGGTACTCTGTCCGACTCAGGGAAGCAGGATACTCAGAAACTTCAGGCGCATTGCCTGTCGGCGTCCGATCATTCTCCCCTGCCGCCAACCAAGAAAACCAACGAATGGAACTGCGCCGTGGAAGCTTATACGTCGGATAAAGCGGGCGAGTCTCCGTGGTCCTATGGGCTTCATTTCCGCGTACGCGCTGGCAAGCTGGACAAGAAATTCTTGGCCTGCCCGGGAGCTTGAGACGAAGAAATCCACTTGCTGCCAGAAAAATCGCCCGTTAAACCCCATGCCCCCAAAGGCAAGAAACGTTTTAACATCAGTTTACGGGATCATCGACGGACCACGAGGTGATTCGTGATGGCTGGTGCGATTTTTAGCGAACACAGAAAACCATGTGCAGTCCAGTAGACTTCGCGTAGCTCCCAGTGCCACCGTTACGCAGATTCACATAGAGATATTCGCTCCCGTTGTATGAAGAGGAACTTGCGGATAAAACCGAGTTTTGCATTTCACTGTCGGTGAACCAATTTGTTTGTGTTGCTGAACGGATGCCATGAACATAGGCATCCATAAGTTCCTTTTGGGTTGGCAAACGCCAGTCTGAAAATCCATTATGATTCAATTGGTCGCAAATATTTAATGCCTGCATCCATGACTTCTGGTTGACCGAGCTTTGATTTTTACTCCAATGCAATCCCGAAATTTTATCCTTTAAGGTGCAATGAGCGGTTGTCGTCGCACAGCTTGAAGCTGTAACGCCGTCTCCTGTGGTTGTGACATCCTTCCAGACCTTATCATCACCAACCGTCTGTTCAACTCCGCCGCAGAAATGATCAATGGTCCAGGGACGTGGAAGATTGGCAGTCGGAAACAATGTAACAAATCCAAGGTTAGTACCGTTCGCATCATCAATCGTATCCCAAGGATCCAGTGATGCACCCGTTACGACCGCAGACGACGAAATGCTGGCGATTGTACCATCATAATTATAGCGGTCAGACATAATGGCATTGCGACAATTGACTTTGAGTTTACCGGTGACGGATCCAACGGTGGTGCCGGCTCTGAGGTCCCAGGCATCGATTGCAGGTCCACTGTAAGTTCCAGCTAAACCGAAAATCGAGACGGTATTCTTGATATTAGCGGCTGTGATGTTGGCATCGCCGCTGCCTATTTGCCTGGTGCCATAGGCATTCCAATATTCGAAGTTTGCGGCAGATTTGACTTTGGCGTCAAATGTGGCGGTATCTAGATCCGGGGTTGTATCAGCCCCTGGAAGCGGAAAACTAACGGATGGATAGTCCCCAGTCTGCCCCGCTATGGTCACGCCAGACTTGATATTTCCAGCGGTGACCAGACTGCTGTCTGCCGATTTAAATGCCGATGTTGTGACGCAGTTGGTGGCGCCGTCGCTCGTGCAATTTGAGTGAGACTCTGCGGTCACTGAGCCGGGCTGTCCTGCGACCAAAGTTCCGGATACGATCGTGGATGGACTTGGAATGTTGGTGACACCCAAGTAATAGCCAGCGCCAGGAAACGGGTTTTCGAGATTCCATGTGCCTTTGTCCGGAAGAGACGGGGTCAATGGACTGTCAGGATTACCATAATAAGGCGCAGTTGCAATGACATTGCTGGGGGCTGGTACGGTGAGTGTGCCAACGCTGCCCGTGCCGCCGACGCCAAATGCAGTGCCGATATAAACGAGACCAACTGGAGGTAACGTCACGCTTCCGTTGACGCCAGCGACTGTGTTTCCAGCTATGATTTTTGCTTGAAGTCCAGCCGCCGTAGCTGACGGGTAATCCATATTCGCCACGCAACCGGTTTGCCCATCGCCTGAGCAATCAGGCAAAGCGGTGCCATCGCAGTTCTTTACCCCGATTTGTAAAACGCCGTCGCCATCGCGAAATGCGTTCGGGGCGCAGATGTCCTCTGGCTTTGCCATATAGATTGGAACGGCATCGTCCGATGAGTCAGAAAGCATGAACCTGGCAGCCGCTTCGATAACACCAGGTTGATCTCCGTTGCGCCCAACAGTGATTTTAAATGCTCCAGATCGCGGCGTGATCGGCATCAAAAATGTTGCCGTCGTGCCATCGGTGGATCGCCAAGGGACGTTCTGATCGCCGATACGAAGCTTCACATCACTGGTCAAATTCACACCGCCGACCACAATCTCTTGCCCCGGCTTTGCGACAAGGGGCTTAATGCTGGTCACTTTGACTTCAGAGGAGATCGCGCCACCTCCAAAGGTTGGCGATGTGGGGCAATCATTGCTTTGTGAGTCATCGCAAACGGTCGTTTGCTTCGCTTCGCAACCGAAGATCAAGACGACGAAAAAAATAAGGGTCCATTGCGACGGCAACATCAATCATCCTATATGACGTTTACTTGCACCCACGAAGTATCGGCTTTCAGACCTAAAACTTGAGGAAATCTCGCCCCATACCCCTGTGATTTATGGAAACCGCCTGGGTTTTTTTCAAAAAACAAAAATTTGACTCAGATTGATCGCTTCGTGACTGCTGACATTGTAGCCAAATGCCACAGTCGCAGCGGGATTCCGCGCCATTAATTTCAGGTCAGGCGGATGCCGGCATGACGCGGGAGGGATTTACAGTCGATGATTGGTCAATGATTGGTCAATGATTGGTCGATGATTGATCGATTTTAATGCCTAATTTTACCGTGAATGTCGCAGTCGTGTTGGTCCAGTGGTGAGGCGCCACGAAGTTTAAGTCGGTTGGCCCTGCTTTTGCTTTTGCTTTTTCGTTGTTGGCTTAGCTTTGGCTGCCGAGTTGGTGCCCTAGCGCTGATTTGAACCACTTTTGAGGAGAATAGACATGATAAATTTTAGAGCGCGGTCTGCAGTATTTTCGTCAATGTTCGCCAGTCTGCTGGCATTGCCTGTCACTGGTTACGGGGAGGCTGGAACCATTATTCTTGATGGCCGGGGGCGTGTGTCCGCTGCTCCAGAGATGGTGTCACTCTCCGTAACAATAAAATCCATATGTTATGATTCGTCCCAAGATGCGGCAGCTGCGAATGCCAAAATGGCGACTGAGGCCTTAAAGGTATTAGACGGGTTCAAAAAAACTGATCGTGATCGTGTGACCGCCAGCGGCAGTGCAAACGTGCTAAGGACGGAAACGACCCAAACAGGTAACGAGTCTCGCGTCCTCTGTGAAATGAAATGGCACGCTGAGAATCGTCTTGAACTCCAGATGGCTGACATGTCCGCGTTGCCAGATCTGCAGGACAAGCTTGCGACCGCGGTCGGTGGCCAAGGGGTGGTTTTGGGAGTTGTGGGCGGTCAGACTTATGCAGAGAGCGGGCAGCCTTTATTTGCTCTCTACCCTGAAACGTCAAAGCATTTACGGGAACAGGCTCAAGGCTTGGCGTATGATGACGGGCGTTCCCAGTTGGAGGTCTTTCGGTCGCGGTGCGCTTTTGTTAAT
>JBILMN010000237.1:0-3888 GCA_044375465.1 Oligoflexales bacterium
AAAGGCGCTAAATTCATTCCTCGAAAAAATAGATTTGGTGTCAGTGAGGAAGGATGGACGGAGCTGAAGTTTACCCTCGTCATTCCTTGAATGAATTCATGACAATTGATTTCATGAATGATTAGCCACCCATAAGTGGAAGTTGACAGGGGACAAGGCCCAAAAGGGAATGGCTCCACGCGGGCAGCCAGTAGTTTTGCAGCATGACGCTTGAAGCAGCGCTGCTGAATACGATATTTCCGTATTCAGCGAGATTTGATGGGTAAATATTATGAGAGCCAACATAGAACGAAGTAAAGTGGACCCGCTCACAAACTTCAGGAATGTAGTGTCCTTTGGGCCTCAAAGGATTAAACCTCCCTGCGCGCCTTTCGATGATGCGCCCTAAAGCGTATTTTCAACAGTGACACCGCGAAGGACAGCATCTGCCAGTTCGTGGGCACCAATGGGACTACGAAGTTCAAGAACACGAAAGAGATGCCCATCTCCCGGTGTTCCATAAAGCATACGCACGTCCGGGCGTGCCCCGATGTTGTCGAGGTACACGAGAGCATGGATTAAAGCTGTGCGGTACCGGCCAGTCGCCGGCAACAATGACGTGATGTCTACAGAAGATCTTGCTCTAGTTACGAGCTCGTAGATTCGGTCCACCATGTCGTCACCTGGTGCGACACATAAAGATTTGGAGGTTTCCTGTTGGTTCAGAACTGTCGCTAATACGGGCCTGCAAATTCCCTGGCCAAAATAATCTTCCTGCTGGACGCAAGTGCGCAAATGAAATTCATGATCACACTGAAGCTGGTCTGAGCAAGGGGCGCCCGGAGTTGTTTCTCCTGGCCGATATGACCAGAACGCGATGCCTGGGGTGATGCCCAGCCAGCCCTCCTCAAGTAAAGCTTGAGTGTCCTGCTAAATAGCCCCATCAGCGCGCGGGTGGTTGCTAAGCAGTGTCCCTCTAATACGATCGTGAATTCTTTGCGCTTCTGGGTCTTGAACGATTAAGGTCTTCAAACCACTATCGCTGCGGCTACGGCAGCCCAGTAGCACAAACAGAGAAATGATCATGCAGACTTTAAATAAAGACGAAACGTGTCTCAGCATGGTGGTCACCGATCGATGTGGTCATCGTCATAGAATATAGCAGGTCGAGGTCGCACACAACGCGCGAACTGTCATCGAAGCAACCTTTGCCCCGGCACTCAAAGCGTAGCGAATGGCGTCACTTTTTACAAAGAATCCGCTTTTCACCTGGGATGTCTTCGATAGGACAATCAGCGGGCAATACTAGATTTTAGTCAGAAATTTATCGAATCACAAAACCAAATTGCAGAAATCCGGGCTCATGGACCTCATGAAAGTATACCAAAAAGCCGAAACTCCGGATGGGGACGAGAGGCTTTGCGGGAGGGATCAGTCATGACGAAGTCAGATAAAATAAAAATTCTTGTGGTGGACGACGAACCCGCAGTTGCTGAACTCATAGCGACTTTGATGCAAGACTCGTTTGAGGTTTTGACGGCGACGACGGCAGAGAAAGCGCTTGAAATTGTCAGCGAACATGGTCACGAACTTTGCTCAATCGTGTCCGACTATAAGATGTCTGGTATGAATGGCTTTGAATTTCGCGAGAAAATTCCTGCCAATCATAAAGACATTCCATTCATCCTGATTTCTGCATTTATCTCAAAAGACGATGCCATTGCCGCTCTTGATGCCAAGGTTTCGGCGTTTATTTCCAAGCCATTTGAGAGCCATGATCTCCTCGTTTCGACGATCAAGAAATTTGCCATCGACCGTGATTCGGCTATTCGGGAGCGCGTGATTCTTGAACAGATTTTTATTGAGGAGGCGACAAATATTGTCGAAGAGCTTGAGCCGCTCATCATGTCGCTCGAGCAGAAGCCAAATAATATGGAAACTCTAAACACGATTTTCCGCTTGGTCCATACGATTAAGGGATCAAGTGGCGTTTTGGAAAGTGGGCATATTCGTGCCTATGTCCATAAATATGAGGACCTCCTTTCAAAACTAAAAAGTGGCAGTCTCATCGCCACTCCCGAAATTGTTTCCGTGCTGCTTGCCGGGTTTGATGTCGTTGGACAAATGATTTCAGCGTTGCGTCATAAGAAGGCATGGACCAAGAACGTCGATGATCTTGCCAAGATTTTTGATATTTCGAAGCCCGCATCCGAGCAGGAGCGAGTCGATACGGCGCAGAACGACCAGCCAACGACAAAAGTTGAGTCTGGAAAAGAAAATGTCAGTGTTCCCGCAGCGATGCTTGATGAATTTATGGAGCTGTCAGGCGAGATCACAGTGATTCGAAATATGGTCAATAAGTTGGTTCGCGTGATTGAAAAAGAAGCTCCCGGCAACAAAAATGTTGTGCACCTTGGAGAGCTGCTCGATGAGATGCATAAGATCAATAGTGGTATGCAGGGGCGCCTTGTAGAGACAAGAAAAGTGCCGCTCAGTAAAGTGTTTCGACCATTGCCGCGAACGGTCCGTGATACGGCGCGAGCGTTAGGGAAATCCGTGAACCTGAAAATCGAGGGCGACCAAATTCGCGTCGACACAGCGATCGCGCAGGCTTTGTCCGACTCGCTCATCCACATCGTCAGAAACTCGATCGATCATGGCATCGAATCCAAGGAGAAGAGAAGTGAACGCCGCAAAAAAACAGAAGGTGACATTTTAATCCGCGCCCAAGAAAATGGTGATGAGATCACCATAACCATCCAAGATGACGGCGGTGGGCTTGATACGGATCGCATCAAGAAAAAAGCTGTCGAAAGAGGACTTTATTCTGCCCAAGATATCGAGCATCTCTCCAAGTCAAAAGTGTTCTCCCTAATATTTGAGTCTGGGTTTTCAACAGCGCAACAAGTCACAGATGTTTCGGGGCGCGGTGTTGGAATGGATATGGTTCGCTCATCCATCCAAAAAGTTCGCGGTCGTATTGACATTGACTCCGAAATTGGTAAGGGTACGACGTTCTCATTAAGAATGCCGATACCCAAATCGGTCCTGATTATAAATTCACTAGTCGTAGATGCCGCTGGGCGTTCCTTTGCTTTGCCACAGGATTGTATCGCAAGGCTTTATATGCTTGAGGGACAAAAGATTACCCATTCCATCAAGAGTCTTCAAGGGGCCTATGTTTTCGAATTCGACGGGCACCTAATCCCGCTACTGGACCTTGCAGAAACGTTAGGCCTTCGCGCCCCAGGCTCCCACGACTACTTCAAGCAGGGAACTCAGAATATTTTGGTGATCCAGACCGAGCTGTGCCAATTCGCATTGGCAGTAGATCGGATCCTTGACAGCGAGGAAATCGTGGTAAAGTCTGTTGGCAAACATCTTGACAGGGTCAAAGTTTATGCAGGCGTTACGTTTATGGGAGATGGAAGCGTAGGGCTTATTCTGAGCGCAAACGGCATCGCAGAAAAAGCCGGGTTGTCAAGCCTGCGGCAACGAGACATGGATACGCAGCAAAATCTTCAGCCGAACAAAACGTCGTCAGATCAAGAGTACCTGTTGTTTAACCTATGGTGCCGAGGCTCTTATGCGGTTCCGCTCAGCATGATTCATCGTCTTGAAGAGATGTCCCGCAGCTCGCTGCAGGCCATGGGAGAGAGGCAAGTCGTAATTTACCGCGAACAGACGGTACCGTTGATTGACGTGTCTTCGATTCTGGGGCTTCCCATCAAAGACGCCCAGTCCATGGAGACTCAGGATCCACTATCGGTCTTTGTTATCATGATCCATGAGCGCTATGTTGCATTCATGATTAAGGATATCAAGGATGTCTGCATGGGCCCGACCGCCATCGACACGACCGTAAAGGATCGTCCCGAAATTCTAGGTTGCGTTGAGATCAATCAAAAA
>JBILMN010000238.1:0-3871 GCA_044375465.1 Oligoflexales bacterium
CCGCTTTCACAGCAAGTGCTTCTCCCCACGAAGTTACCCTCGTCGGCAAAACCATCGACAGTAGATTCGTAGACCCTACACCTGAACTTCTGATTGGCGATAGAGCATACGACAGCGACCCACTAGATCAGGAAATCCGGGAAGAATACGGTACTGAAGTCGTCGCTCCGCATAAAGAGAATCGAAGGAAACCAGCAACTCAAGACGGACGACAACTTCGCCGGTATGTACGTCGATGGAAAGTTGAAAGACTATTTGCCTGGTTACAAAACTATCGACGTGTTGTTGTGCGATGGGAGCGTCATCAGACAAACTACGAGGCAATTGTCCAAATCGCTTGCCTCGCAATAGTTATGAAGCGGTATTTATGAGATGGGTTCTAATGTGGCGAAGCTGATCTTTGCCCGCTTTTGACTTAGTCATTTTGGCGAGATCCGACGGAGTCGTGACATCCCAATAGTTAAAATAGTTTGAAGTGTCGTAGACGAGGCAGTCGAGATCTATCTTTTCGAGTTGCGCCACGCGCATGGCAATGGCGTCGCCAATTCTCTCAACTTTATCGGCATCAAGCTTTCACTTTTTCTAGGCTTGAACAGCCTGCCAGATAAGGGGTCTAGCGTTTTGCGTCAAGCTATTGGCGAAAGTCCGGTTTGACATTGACTCGTTGGTGATCCCAAAAAAAAATCACTTGCCGGTCGGTATCGTTTCGACGCTCCAGGAGTGTTTTTTTTGCTGACGTTTATGACATCGACAGGTGCCCCTTAATGTCAGCAGCCACCCTCACATTCACTGTTATCAATCGATTGCAAAAACTCCCAACCCTTGGGCGTCGACTTTAGGATGTGTAACTCTCCATATTTAGCGGCACGCGCATTTGGATTGATCGCAATGATGTAGTCGGGATTTACTTGCTTGTCGGCAGTCAGAGTATAGATGTCCAAATCTTTGTTCTTATTAAGCTTATTTAGGGTAAAAGAGCACGACTTACTTGCCATACAACCAATAAACAAATCCGGGTGTGTCAATTTTTTCTTTTTATTTTCGACAAAGTACACGTAGTGCCGCTCATAGTCGCAACTCGTATTGTCAAAATTAAACTTCTTGATACGCATTTTGGTTTTCTTCCCATTCGACAAACTGATCGTGAGAGGGATCGGCTTCTTCGGAGTATAGACATCGATGGCTGGCTCATTAGATGCCCCCTCCACCAAAACGGTAGATGCCACAACACCGCCAGGAGCCTTCTCTAGATTCTCAAAACCTGGCTCCATAAGCACCACGGGATTTCCGCCTTCATCCTTAAAAAAATATACATTTTTTAGCTCCGCAATCTGCGCAGATCCGCTTCCTTTGACGTTAGCAAAAGCTAACTGCAATTCTTTTCGTCGCGTATCAATCTTACTGCGAAGCTTTTTTCCTGGTTCGCCGTCATCATCAGACCAGCAGCCACCTAGACCCTCAATTTTCTGCTTTTTTGGCACTTCCGAAGCCGCCAATGTCCACGTTGATGTCAGCGCAATAACGAATGCCAATACAAATCGATACAACATATTTTCCACCCTCGATCAAACGATAAAACTTCATCAATTTTCTACGATTGGATATTTACTACAGCTTAAGGCTTATCTTGCATACGGTGCTTGCAGCATCCCACGCGCCGACGACCTCATAACGAACGTCATTTGAGGACTCAAATGTAAATCGCGGCGCTGTTGATAAGGTCGTCTCCAATTTCCTGATTTCTATGTAAATGACTCACTTTGATTATGGCACGAAAGTACGTCATTCGAAAGTTGGCGCATCAAACTGAACCTCAGCCTTTATTTCGCCCGGAAAATTCACTCCAGGCCATTATACCCCACTCTATACCAAAGAAGCCATCGACGATCTCGATGAATTCGATAGGTGGGCCAACGCCAATCAACCCAAGAAATGCACCGATGTAAATGCACTCCGATCTAAGTTGAAGGGCCTGCGTGACAAAAAATAAGATGCCCTTTGAAGCATCCATCACTGGCACCACTCAGCATCACAATCAGGAACGCAATCGGTAGCGGCAACCGGAATGTTCGCGTGCTCCGAATTTCTTGTTATTTACCTCCAAATCTTTGGTAGGCTATAATTATAAGTGGGCGCCATTGTAAATATTTAGGGATTGTTTTGAGAGCGATCATGGGTGAGCTGATTCGTGGGGTTAAGGCACATGATTTTGATCCTGTTATTTTTATTGACAGCGGCCGCTCAGGGCTTTGCAGCCAATGCGTCTGGTCACGGTGGTGAGTTTTCCAACGGGAAGTTCCTGCCCGCAATGGGAGTGACAACAAGTCTCCGCTCGTCTGGGCTCATGGGTCCGGAGGCCGGGGTCGGATACTTATCTTGTGGCCGAGAGGGAATGTGCGTTGCCTCGGGCGCGCTTGCTGGTGTCGTTGGTCCCGATGAGTATTCTACAACGTTGGGGGCCGGCCTTGTGTTTTTTCCTCTAACGTCGTGGTTTGAGGTCTCGGCGCATTGGCAGAAACAAAGTGTAACGGGATATCACTCATATTTGGCGTTGGGATCTATTATAATGCCTTATGTTGGCCTGATATATGTAAATTCTGAAAAACGCGTTCGATCAGAATATGGATTTACCGCTAAATGGCTCTTCAAGGCATGGTAAGGCTCATGTCCAAAGTAGAAATTATTTTACTTTGGCGTTTGTTTTTTACTCACTTGCTAGTTTGATGGTTGTCGTAAGAGAGGTATTGCCGACGATTTAACGAGAAGTATTTCGAGTCATGATCCATCCAATCGCGCCGATCACTGACCAGGCCGCGATTCCCAATCCAAAATTGGCGAAAATCGAGAAGCTGGCGGGTAGAAATAAGCCGATGATGTATCCGGTGATCGCTGCTCCCAGAGTGATCAGCCCCCCTAAAGCCATCCAGAGCGTAGCATCGTCAGAGCGCGGATAGGTTAGCAAGAGATAAACAATTGGGGGAATGATTGAGCCCAGTACAGTGACCCAAAGCCCAAGTTGGTTTAGACGATTAAATCCCTGTGGACTTATGTGGGTTACAGCCGCGAGGGCGGCAATGCTACCCCCAATCGTCAAGCAATAGAACGCAATAGTGCCTATATAACCCATTGATGTTCCTTGAGTGAAATTCGATTTCCGATGACGTCTTTCTAGGATCGATCAGTTGCTTTTTGATGCCGTATGGTGATTGTATCTGTTTTCAAAGAATAACTCTCGTAAGAAAATTTTCGGAGTTGACTACATCTGTCATAGAGTCGGGATTGATATTTGCGGGCGATCCAGTCTTCAGGGACAAGGTTGAGTCCATTGATTCCCGCGGCGTTGGAATCGATCCAGTCCAAAAGCAAAACATCAGTGCAGTGGATAGATGCGGTAGGCTTTTTATTTGACGGTCAACACCGCAAGTTAGAGTGGATGCGGATTCACCGACTAGTCGAGCCTGGTGTATAGAGGTGCTTCAATGCATTTTGATGAAGCTAATTGAGCAATGCGATCCACGTCCCGTAACACAATGCCAGTTTTGATTTTTGGATGTTCTTCTAAAAAGACCTTCAGACTTCGTAATTTTCCCGCAGAGCCATTCTTGACTTCGATGGGAATGATTTCGCCGCGTCTTGATAGTAGAAAATCGATTTCCGCATTACCGCCCTGACCTGTTCGCGACCAATAATAGAGCCTGCCATCTTCAGATGCTGATGGGCTATCACTACAGATGATCTGCGCGATGAGCTGTTCTGCCAGGCGACCTTCGTAAATCGAAATGAGATCTTTTTCCTCGGAGGAAGCTGGTCTTAATAGGCTCTGAAGGTTGAGGCCAGAGACAGCTCCGTAAAGTCCTATGTCAAGGTGAGC
>JBILMN010000239.1:0-3868 GCA_044375465.1 Oligoflexales bacterium
TTGACACTACCCCATGAGCAGTGATTGACGAAGACAACTTGACCCTCTTAACTGCAAACTCGACTGCTTTATCAAGCATTAGAGTTGCCAACTCTAATCCTAAACCTCGCTTGAGTACGTCCGGAGTCAGATATAGAGCGTGGAGTTCGGCATTGTTTTCGCCATTGTGCTCGAAAATCCTGATATAAGCTAAACCATGAATATGATTTTGATACTCAACTACCCAAATGTGGCCGTCTCTTATTGCATCGGTCCACCGATTTCCTAGTGGGCGGTACCCCCATCCTCTTATCTCGTCAGGTCCGTGATCCTTTATACAAATTTCCCGAATTGAGCGCATATGGGCTTCATGAATTTCGCATTCATCTCCTGGCCTGGCTTGTCTAATCAGGGGGTTCAACTACACCTCGTTTAACAGGATCTAGCAAGAATGGCGAAATTTAGAATGATTCAAGTGACAGTCTTCAAGCAAAACCCATTGATAAAGGTTAACCCGAAAGAACATGCACCGCAATCGATTCAAAAACCCTTCTTTAAGTGCCATTATCACCTGCGTCATCCAGAAGTGCGCCGTGGGATCTCGCCTCTGTCCGTGTCAAACAGGGTGAGACATATAGAGTGGCCGCACACACTATTTCTTTTTGAAGCAAAATCCAATCTGCTCTATCTTTAGCCAATATTCCTGCCCTACCCTGAAATCAACTCAAACTCCTTGACCCTTCGCACCAACTGACTCACCATCAATTGGCCTTTGCACCTCTGAACGCGCCAAGCCATCACCACTCAGGAGTCGTTATCGGGATGAAACCATTTGGACGTGATCAGCAGTCCGTAACGAGAGCCATTGGGGAGTGTTGCTCCCTGGAAAGACAAAGCCATTGAGTCCGATGCTGCTTATCATTCTTTGTCTCTTGGCGGGACTGCTTCTCAATAAAGTCACCGCTCCATGCGCCTCCGAAAGTTTGGAATCTCGTCACGAGGTGGTATCCACAGTATTAAATGCAGTTGTGATCTACGTGGCGCTGCCGGCCATGACCATTGTGCAGATTCACCGCATCCAGGTGGATCGCACGTTACTCATTGTTGCGAGTGGCCCCTGGCTGAATTTTCTATTTGCGGCTGTATTTTGGGGGATCTTAGGTCCCGCCCTAGGCTGGGGACGACCCGTCACTGGAATGATGATTCTAGCGACCGGACTTGGCAACACGTCTTTTCTTGGGTTTCCACTCATTGAAGCCTTGCTGGGTTCAGAATCTCTGCCGATTGCAGTGGTCTCGGATCAGCTGGGTAGTTTCCTTGTGGTATCAACGCTCGGGATTATAGTTGCGAATTTCTACGGCACGTCAAGTGACGGCAAAATCCTTCTGCGGATTTTGCGATTTCCACCCTTCATGGCGATGATCGTCGCATTGATGACGAGACATTTGGAGTTTCACTCCGCCATAACATCATGCCTGGAGCGCCTCGCTACGCTATTAACACCGCTTGCTTTGATGTCGGTCGGAAGCCGGCTGTCCCTTGACGCTGCCGCATTCAAGCATTATCGCTACCAGATGATTGCTGGATTATCATTTAAAATGCTGCTCGTTCCGGTGCTGACACTCTGCGCCCTCAAAGCATGGCCAAAGGAAGCGGCAGCATATCAAAACGTGATGGTTCTGGAGTCTGCCATGCCTGGCATGATCACCGGCTACCTGGTCGGCGCACAACGCGGCCTGGACAGCAAATTGGGCGCTCTGTTGATCAGCACCGGCATTGCGATCGCCTTGCTCTCAATCCCCGCTTGGGCTTGGTTTCTCAATTCCTGAACTTAATGTCCTTCAAAATCCTTGGACTAACTGCGAACATAGCGTGCCAAACGCTGATCATGGAGCCGCGGGCACGAATCATGGTTTGCTTAAAAAAGAGAGTTCGTTATACTCCCTAACCCCAGCAGAAAACTGAGAAAAGTAAGACCCCCATTCATGAACCGAACTTTTTTTATCTCCTGCCTTGTTCTGACCGCCGCCACGGGAATCTCGCTCGTGACCGGTCCGTCGGGATTTTCATTTGATGTCGAATTGCTGACGAGCGTGCGTGCGCCCAGAATCCTGACCGCTGTGTTTACGGGTGCCGCCACGGCCATGGCTGGGTCCATCAGCCAGGCCATGTTCCGCAATGCCCTAGCCACACCATCAGTGATTGGTACTGAGGCGGGTGCGGCATTCGCCTTGGCGCTGTTTGTCTTGTGCGGCGGCCCGTTGACGGGAGGTCATCCTTTTTTGGCAACCATTACTGGTGCCACCCTGGTCACAGCCATATCGCTCATGCTGACGCGATTTGACCGCAGCCCATCCATGACAAAATTACTACTTGGTGGATTTGCCATCAACGCGATGCTTGCAGCAGGGACTTCACTTTGCGTCTCTGTGCTGATGGAGCGCGGGGATGGGCTGACTCTTTATCACTGGCTTCTCGGCAGTTTCACCGCAAGAACATGGGACCATGCGGCCACTGCGGCTGCAGGATTGTTCCTTTTTGGATTTGTTGCACTGATGATGAGCCCCATCATGGATGTGATGGCGCTTGGCAGCACTGGCGCCCGGGCCGTTGGTGTCAGAGCGGAACGTGCCAGGGCCTTGATGGTCCTGCTGATTGCTGCCCTTTCGGGATCATCTATTGCCTGTGGTGGCGCACTTCCCTTTATCGGTTTGATGGCACCGCACATGGCAAGACTTCTTGGGCCACCGCATTTTCGCCGTCTCGCGCCACTTGCCGCGGTGCTAGGAGCGGCGCTGACAGTGTCTGCTGATCTGTGCGCACGAACTTTACGCGCGCCGATCGACATGGACGTCGGCATCATGACCACCATTCTTGGCGCCCCCTATTTTATCTGGCTACTCTCGCGTGCGCATAACGACCCACAAGACAGCCCGCAGAATACAGAGGCTTGCACCAGATGATCACCATCAAGGATGTATCCGTCATCACCAGAACGCGACGCACGCTGCTTCACAAGATTGATGCCACGTTCCCATCGGGCGGTCTTCATATCATCATTGGCCCCAACGGCAGCGGTAAGACCACACTCCTAAAAACCATGATCGGCGAACAGCCCACCGCTTGCGGCCTCGTCTCGATTCAAGGAATGAACCCGCAAGCGCAGCGCTCTGATGACATCGCAAAATTAGTCTCTTACGTCGAGGCTGATCACACGGATCCATTCGCTTTTTCAGTGCTTGACGTTATTTTGTGGGGGCGTTGGTCTGCGCACAAAGGCTACCCGTCAAAGGAAGATCTTCATATTGCCACAGAATGCGCCCATCAAATGGGGCTATCAACGATGTTGCATCGCTCCATCTCATCGGCATCCACGGGCGAACGCAAGAAAGCACATCTCGCAAGATCTCTGGCGTCACAATGCCCCATTCTCTGCTGGGATGAACCCTGTGGACCGCTTGATATTGCTGCATGCCTCGCACTGATGCGACTCTTAAAATCCGCTGCGAACCAAGGCAAAACCATGATCGTCACCATGCACGACCTCGCCCTGGCCATGGACCACGCAGATACGATCACTGTTCTTGATCACGGCATGGTCGCGGCAAACGGTCGACCGCAAGATCTCCAGGTCCGCTCGGCCATCGAAAAAACCTATGGCATTCACTTAAAAAAAGAATCGTTACTTGGCTGTGCCACTCTACCCGTTTAGGATCACGCCATAATCTCCGCAATCCACTGATCGCCCTTGCTAAACGTTCAGACAGCCTTGAGCGCCTGATCAATCACACGTTCAAAGACTTCTGGCACATCAACAACACGCACGCCGAATTCGCGTTTGTTGGCGTGATCGGCACGATCGGTGACTGAACGAACCACAACTCCGGTC
>JBILMN010000082.1:0-12638 GCA_044375465.1 Oligoflexales bacterium
CAAGTCCAAGTCAGACCTTGACGTGTCCTGTGTGTCAACCGCCAAAATATCTGACCCTTGCTCATCGGCAAGGGCAAGGTAGCCGGTGGTCTTGGTCGACGGCAAAAAAATCGCGACTGCGTTGGACTTTTTCCCGACCTGGCTGGCTGCGATCATTTCAAGAGAAGAAATACCAGCCATACGCATGGCACCGCGATCAATTGCGGCACCAGATTTCAGACCAAATGCGTAAGCTAGACCCACTCTGATCCCCGTAAATGACCCTGGACCTCGCGACACCAAAATCTCATGCAGGGATCCAAACGATCCGCCAACACTCATAAGTCCGCGTTCAACCATTGCCGGCAGTTGTCGGGCACTGTCGGCCACGTTTTCTGAAATTTCAACAAAGGCTGGCTCATCACCATCAGTGACCCCGATGCCTACGGCCGCCCCAAAAATTGAAGTATCAATAATGATACGGTGGGCCGTCATTTCACTCCCACAATGCTGCTGACGATGCTGCCCCAAAAACGACTCAAATCATTGTACATCGCCAGAATCACTAGTGACATCACTATGACGAATCCCAACTTTTGGAAGTTTTCGATGGTCGATTCCTCGAGAGGCCGTCGTTTTAAGGCCTCTGCACCAAGCAATATCAGCTGACCGCCATCGAGAACCGGGATGGGGAATAAATTGACCAACCCAAGGTTAATTGAAATCACCGCCATACTCGCCAGAAACGCAAGACCACCCGCCCGCGCCGAATCACCGGCAACCTTTGCGATCATGATCGGACCTCCAAGCGCCTTTGCGGGCACAGCTCCAGAAATAATATGCCAAAGACTTGTGACCATCATCGAGGTCTGCTGGTAGGCTTCCTCAACAGCAATCATTGCAGCCTTGAACGGATTACGTTCTTGACGAATGTCAGGATCCGGAAGTGTTGATTGACCGAGCATCGAAATATCCAGCACATGTGCCGTCACCGCTCCCTCAGGTAGCTGCAATTCCACGGGCTTGAGCGGTATCTTAAGTAGGATTTCATCAAAATTGCGACGAATCTTTAATTGAGCCTCCGGCACCTTCCAATTTTCCATAATCTCTTGAAGGTGAAAAATATTGCGCAATGGCACTTGCTCCCACTCAAGAAGCGTATCACCAGGTTGCAACAAACCTCGGCTGACGCCACGCGCAACGCCCACCGTCAGATGACTATCGGCAACGCCTAATCTCGATGCATACTGACGCGCCGAATCCGATCCGACATCCGGCCAAGATGATAACTTGAGTTCGATGTCACGGGGATCACCTTGAACACGCTCCACAGGCCGGCCTTTTTCGTCGTCAACAACGGCAATGGGTCGAACCGTCACTTTAACCATGGCGACCCCAGATCGCTTCCAGTCAGAAAACAACTGAAAAGTCTCATGAAGCCCGTGAATTTTATGCGGTGGCGCCGCGCCATCAGTCCAAGTCTCAAGGCGGTCGCCAGTGCGAAGTCCAGCTTGGGCTAGGGGCGATGTCTTTGATAACAACGTCACGACCGCACTGGGATAGCTTAACGCGACGCCGACGCGCCCGATTTGCGAGACGGATCCAAAAACACTGCGTCCGCGAACGGCCTCAGGCGTCACCGTACGCTCAATGACCTCGTCCTTGCGTTTAACCACGACAAGCAATGGACGCTCTGGATTGCGTTGAAATATCCTCTCAATGTCCGTCCAACCACGGATGTCTTGCCCATCCACCCGCAGAAATCGGTCGCCCGGCAAAATACCGGCGATCTGTGCACGACCACCCTCAATCACATCCCCAACAGTGGCAGGCGGGTGCTCAATGCCGTGGATGACCATCCCCCAAAAAACAACAAAAGCTAGAAAAAAATTAGCGAATGGACCAGCAGACACGATCAAAAAGCGCTTCCAAACCGGCGCATTCCAATAGAGTTGTCCCTTGATGTGTTCAGGAACATCCTCATTACGGGTACTCCCGTAAAACTTGACGTACCCACCAAGAGGGATCCAGCCAATCAGAAAATCTGTTTGACCACGACGAAACGATGCAATCCGATGACCAAAGCCGATAGAGAACTTTTCAATGGCAATCCCACACCATCGCCCAACCAAATAGTGTCCAAGCTCGTGAAAAATCACAAGTGATCCGAGCATGATCAACATGGCCACAATGGGATTTGCAATGATCTCACGCATGGGAGAACTCCTAACGCCACAAGTCAGAGGAACGCTCAGCCCGCCTGTTGCGCCGCCTGAGCGACATAAAGAATAAACCAAATTACGGGTGCAGCAAACAAAACACCGTCAATCCGGTCAAGTAAACCACCATGCCCCGGTAATAGAGATCCTGAATCCTTGACACCTGTGAAGCGTTTGATCACGGACTCCACAAGATCACCCATCTGCCCTGCTATACCCCCAAAAAAACCACAGCAAACAGCCACGATCAGCCCACCATGGAGGGATCTGAAGAAAAACCAGTACCAAATCACTGCACCAGCGACACTGGCGATCAAACCTGCGATGGCACCCTCCCAAGTTTTTTTGGGACTTTTCTGAGGGGCTAGTTTGCGCTTACCAAAAAATCGACCTCCAAAATAGCCGCCCGTATCGCCCATCCAAACGACCACTAGCACCATCATCAATTGCAAGCCATGAGGTGCACCTTCGTAAAGATCCCAGACCACAAGCCAAGGAAAACCTGCATAAACCAGCGTCAAAGTGAAGCCCAAGACCCGAGCCATTTCCGCTTCAATACCACGGGTCGCAAACACGCCCGCAAGCATGGTGAAAATGAGACCAAAAACGACAATACCGCGACCCGCAGGTAATTCATAAAATGCTGAGACAATAAAAATCATTCCCATGACAAACGCGCAAAACATCGCTAGCGCGCGGTAATGCCTTTCACGAGCTGACGCGACGTAGAGCTCACGGGTTTCTGTGCGCGCTCCACCAAGACTTGAATAGTTACGGAGCATCTCGTCAAGCCGCGGCTGCAGCATCATGGACATTTCAAAGACCGAGACCGCAATGGCAAATAGAATAAGCAAGCTGACGCCCCAACCAGGACCATCAATCAATAGCCAAAGAATGGCTGGCAAAAGCGCCAGGGCCGTAAAAACACGAGTTTTTAGCATAGTGTTTGTCCAGTCCTATTGACCGCACTGATCGCCTTAGGTGCGACCACGATCTGTTCGTCCGTCAAGCCGAATCGACGCTTGCGTGATGCATAGTCCCATAGCGCCCGGCCGAATTCATCAGCATTAAAATCAGGCCATAAAACCGGCGTGAAATAGAGCTCTGCATAGGCGGCCTGCCAAAGCAGGAAATTACTGAGCCGTCGCTCACCGCTCGTTCTGATCAAAAGATCGGGATCTGGGAGCCCAGCGGTATAGAGACTCTCTGAAATCATCTGGGGCGTGATGTCATCCGCATGGAGGAGACCTGACGCTGCCTTTTCAGCCAGCCGTCGCACCGCCTGCGTTAATTCCGCACGGGCCCCGTAACTGATGGCTAATGTTAAAATGGTACCGGTGTTGTCCTTGAGCAAATCGAGAGATTTCACCAATTCATCCCGTATCGCTTCGGGAATTCTTGAAAGGTCGCCAATCACCCTGAGCCGGATATTTTGACGAAGCAGATCCTCACGCTCCCGACGAAGATAAGAACCCAATAATTTCATCAGAAAATCGACCTCGCGAAATGGTCGTCCCCAATTTTCGTCGCTAAAAGCGTAAAGTGTCAGCGCTTCCAGCCCAAGCTCCGCGCTTAATCGAACCACCTCGCGAACTGGCACAGCGCCGCGTTTGTGTCCAAAAATTCGCGGTCTGTTACGCTGCTGCGCCCAACGTCCGTTACCATCCATGATCATAGCCACATGACGAGGCATCGCCTCACGGGGAATCTGTGACATGTATTGACGCACATCAAAAGTCATCGCACCAAAAACCTTATCAGGGGATACTCGACGGTTTCATGAGGCTCATGGCCCTGTTTCTACTGACACAAACGAGCCCCGAGGTGTAACATAATGGCTCTGGAGCGTCTATGGGATTGCTCCCAATGGTGTAACCAATGGAAATCTTATGACTAATCAAAAAAACCACCCCCCTCTTGGCACCCTATGGATCGCAGCCACCACGCTCGGCAATATCAAAGATATCCCGCTAAGATCCCTGGAACTATTAAAAGAAATTCCATTCCTCGTGTTTGAAGAGGACAAACGAGCACGCCAATTTCTTAAGGCGGCCGGCGTTCAGCGTCAGTGGATGCGCTACACGGAGCAAAGAGAGGCTTTTACTTTGGAGGAGTTGGAGAAGGAACTTCGAGCCGGACATGATGCGTTATACATGAGCGACCAAGGCACACCGGGACTTGCAGATCCTGGACGCGATCTTGTAGAAGTTGCCACGCGAATCGGAGCCCGTGTACGCCCGATCCCGGGACCTAGCTCTTTAACCGCAACCATTTCGGTCTGCCCCATTGATTGTCGGAAATTCGTTTTTGCTGGGTTCCCCCCGCGGGAAGAATCGGAGCGAGAGTCATTCTTACGAACGCAGCTAAACGGGCCCTGGCCGGTGATCCTCTTCGATACACCATACAGGATGCGCCAGTTTTTTGAGACGCTGGCCAAGGTCCTACAAGGAAGCGATCGCAAAATCTTTGTGGGCCTCGACATTAGCGAAGAGACCGAAGACTATTGGTACGGCCACCCCGAACAAATTTTGAAAAAGAGCCAGGAGCAAACCGAAAAACGCAATTATGTCGTGATTGTGGAGGGTCGCGCATCATTGTCGAGAAGCGGGCCACCATCAAACAAGAAAAATCCAAGACCTCATCTGCGAAACCGCCCACAAACTCAAGACAAAAACAAAGCGTCTCACGTCAAGAAAGGCGTTCGCCGGTGAACCAGTGAGAATCCCGGTAGACGGGCAGAATTAACTTGTACAACGCTTTGAACAAAGCAGCGCCAGGAATGGCCAAAAGCACGCCCCAAAACCCAAATTGGGATCCTGCCGCGATGACCGTCAGAATCACCACCATGGGGTGAAGACCAACTTTGCTGCCGATCAGACGGGGCGTGATCAAAATCCCATCAAGCAACTGGACGAGCGCAATAACGCCGACGAGCCAAAGCACCGTTATGGTTGGTAGCTGCTGTGTAAAAATATAAGTAACGCCAAGAGTCAAACCAACAACGATATCAAGATAAGGAATCACACGGCAGACACCCGCGGCGATTCCGATAGCAACACCTGCGGAGAGTCCGATCGATGAAAAACCAATGGAATAAAGAGCCGCGAGTGTGAGCGCGACCTTAATGTGACCACGAATGACATTTGTCAGCGTTTCATCAACAATGGCGATCACCTTTTTGCCATAGGGCCTGAGATCTCTCGGCGTGACACGCCGAATGGTCATGATCAAGGCCGCCTTCTCTGTGACAATATAAAAAGCCAAAACGGGAATCAAAACCAGATTCACCAAGGAACCCATCAAGCCAGCTCCGGCATCCAGAGCACCCTGAGCCGCCAACTGCATCCTGGCAAGAACTTGCTCAACCACGTTGAAACCCTTCAAGGCTTTGTCAACGGCACCATTATCTCGAATGCCGTAATCACGCAAAAACTCACGTAATTCTTTCCCAATATTTTTTGCAATATTATCGATCAAACCTGGCACCTGTTGCACGAGGTCAATCAGTTGATCGTAGAGAAAGGGAAATAAGCGCACAGCGATCCACACGAGCAATCCGAAGATCAAAGTCAGAATGAGCAAACCGGCAACAGATCGATTGACCTTGCGCCGCTCGAGCGCATCCACGAGGGGATTCATCAAATAAGCCACAAATCCGGCGACAAAAATCGAAAGACAAACCCTCTGATAGAACCATGAGACCAGATAAATAACACCAGATAGGGCCATTAAATACAGGATAAAACGGCCTATGGCGTTCCAATCATGCATTCGAATCCGATGTTGTCCTGTTTCGCTCATGCCTCACCTTTAAACGTCTGCGGTTTCGGCGCAGACCACTCTGTCAAAACCTGAGAGATCTTTCACTACCTTTATTTTCTGCCAACCTGCAGTCATAAACAATTGGGCAACTCTTGCCGCTTGGTGAACACCAACTTCAAGGAAAATTTTTCCACCTGGCCTCAGACATCGACCATAGTGATCAGCAAAAGTACGATAAAAGGTCAGACCGTCTGCTTCGGGCGCAAACAATGCCAATTCAGGCTCAAAAAGCAGCGTTTCTGAACTCATCATCGGCTTTTCGTCACTCGCGATATAGGGCGGATTTGAAACAATAAAATCAAAACGATGCACCGGCAGATCTTGCACATCCAGGGCGTCTCGACGATGAAATACTATATTCGCCGTCCCAGCTTCCATAGAGTTCGTTTGCGCAATCTTTAAAGCGCCCTCCGAAACATCCCAGGCCTCCACGATGGATTGCGGGACTTCCGCGGCGAGGGATACTGCAACGCAACCGCTTCCTGTTCCGACATCCAAAATTTTTGGACCGTTCACGGCTCGCGCAGCGTTGGCCACGGTCTCAACCAAAGTTTCGGTGTCAGGCCGGGGAATCAGCACCGCATCACTGACCTTAAACCGGTGACGATAAAAATCCCGGTAACCGACGATATAAGCGATCGGCTCTGAATCCGCGCGGCGCCGGATCAGGATCTTAAATTCATCTCTTTCAGCTTTGTTTAATGGTCGGTCCAATTGCAGGAAAAGGCTCGTTCTATCAATTTTAAGAACACTGGCGAGCAATAACTCCGCGTCAAGTCTCGGCGAGCCGTTCAAATCAGGCAATTTCTCCTTGAGCCAAGGTACCGACCAACTCAAGACCCTCTGAACAGTCCAGATATCCGGAGACAATGGTGATTCGTTTTCCGGATAAATCGTCACAGCGGCACCTTAATGGGATTTATCTAATTGCTCTTTGAGGAGTTCTGCCTGGTGATATGTTCCCAGTTTATCAAGAACATCATCCAGATCGCCATTGATAACTTCTGGTAGATTGTAGACCGTGTAATTGATGCGGTGATCCGTCATCCGTCCCTGAGGAAAATTGTAGGTGCGAATCCGCTCACTGCGATCTCCAGAGCCGACAAGACTTTTTCGCGTCGCGGAAATCTCGGCATGTTGCTCAGCTTGGGCCTTTTCCAACACTCTTGCCTTCATAATCTTGAGGGCTTTTTCCTTGTTTTTAAGCTGACTCCGCTCATCCTGACACTCAACCACGATCCCCGTCGGAATATGCACCATTCTGACGGCCGAGTCCGATGTATTGACGTGCTGACCACCTGCACCCGAGGAGCGGCACACCATAATATCGAGATCTTGAGGTCTAATTGTGATTTCGACTTCATCGGCTTCGGGCAGTACAGCCACCGTGCAGGCTGATGTGTGAATACGGCCCTGAGCCTCCGTTTCCGGCACTCGCTGCACTCGATGCACGCCACTTTCAAATTTGAGACGGCTATAAACCTTGTCACCCTCAATCATGACGATGACTTCCTTAAGACCACCGCGCTCTGCCGTTGTAGATGATAAAATCTCCGTTCGCCATCCTGCTTTTGACGCATAGCGCTGATACATGCGCAAGAGATCTCCAGCAAAGAGTGCTGCTTCCTCCCCGCCAGTGCCAGCGCGAATCTCTAGCATCACATTTTTCTGATCATTCGGATCCTTCGGCAGCATGAGGATGGTCATTTCACGCTCAGCGATCTCAAGCTTCGCATTGACCTCGTCCAGCTCTTCCTTTGCCATAGCACGAAGATCCTGGTCTTCATCGCCCAGCATCGATTGAGCGTCAGTTTTGCGCTTCTGTAATGCCTTGAATCCACGCCAAGCGTTGACCACATCCTCGATCAAAGCGCGTTCTTTCGAAAGGCGCGTTAGATCGCGGGGATCCAGCCCATCTTGCGACAACGCCGCCTCGATCTCTTCGAAGCGGCGCTCAACGGTATCGAGTTTCGAGAACATCAGCTTGATCTGCCTCTACCTTGACCCATTCAAATCAACCATTCATCGATGCGATAAACTCGGCATTTGACTTGGTCTTTTCCATCTTCTCCAGCAGGAACTCCATCGCATCGACTGTACTTCGCGGGGCGAGCAGTTTGCGTAGGATCCACATACGATTGAGGATATCACGTGGCAGAAGCAGGTCCTCCTTACGCGTTCCTGACTTGTTAATATCGATAGCCGGGAATACACGCTTTTCTGCCAATTTACGGTCGAGGTTCAACTCCATGTTACCGGTTCCCTTGAATTCTTCAAAGATAACCTCATCCATGCGTGAGCCCGTCTCAATCAGAGCTGTCGCAATGATCGTCAATGAACCGCCGTTCTCAATGTTACGTGCCGCACCAAAAAAACGTTTGGGTTTATCCAGAGCATTCGAGTCGACACCACCAGAAAGAATCTTACCAGACGGCGGAACCACCGAGTTGTATGCACGAGCTAGACGCGTGATAGAATCCAACAAAATAACGACATCGTTGCCATGCTCGACCAGACGTTTGGCCTTCTCAATCACCATTTCAGCGACCTGAACGTGACGCTGTGCGGGCTCGTCGAAGGTGGAGCTGATCACTTCGCCGCGAACGCTGCGCTGCATGTCCGTCACTTCCTCAGGACGCTCATCGATCAACAGAACGATCAAAATCACTTCAGGATGATTTTTTGCGATCGCTGACGCGATATTCTGAAGTAAGACGGTTTTACCAGTCCGCGGCGGGGCGACGATCAGTGATCGCTGTCCTTTGCCGATTGGCGCAAGAAGATCAATGATTCTGGTCGCCAGATTGTTCGGATCATATTCCATCTTGAACTTTTCCATTGGATACAATGGCGTCAAGTTATCAAAGATGATCTTCTCTGCGCTTTGATCCGGCGATGTGCCGTTAACTTTTTCGACCTTTAACAGAGCGAAGTAGCGCTCACCATCTTTTGGTGGACGAATCTGCCCTGACACAGTGTCGCCTGTTCTCAGATTAAAACGACGAATTTGGCTCGGTGAGACGTAGATATCATCGGGACCCCACAAGTAATTGTAATCTGGCGCACGCAGGAACCCAAAACCATCCGGGAGAGTTTCTAGAACGCCCTCTCCATAAACAACGCCACCGCGCTCAGAGAGGTTTTTAAGAATCGCAAACATCAGTTCGTTCTTACGAAGATTGCTTGCACCCTCAATCTCAAGCTCACGAGCGATTTTATTGAGATCATTGATGTGGCGGTCTTTTAGCTGTTTAAGATTGATCTCGCCTGCAATGGCATCGGTCAAAGTTTTTGGCAATGGACGCGCCGCTGGGGCCGCTGAAGCGGAAGGTGCGGCAGATTTTTCAGCGCCAGGTGCGGGACCGGCATCCTTCACGGCGACGTCGCCTGAGGCCGGATTCGGCTCCTTGGGGGCATGATGCTGGGGTCGCGCGGGCCGCGCCGGGCGTTTTTTTGGGGCTGCATCATCGCCATTGTTGCCTTGAGTCATGGGGCATGTTTCCTTAGAAAAGTAGGTTTAATCTTCCATCATTTCGATGATTTTGATTTTAAGTATTTGATTTAACTATTTTTTAGCCGATATTGTGAGTTGCGAAAGAGGATCGAATAGCATTGTTTTGGGGTGTCATTTAGAGATTTTTTGCAGAAGTGCCACGAAACAAGCAAAGATTTGCCATCACAAACGAGTGATTTCCGCGGTGAAGGAAGTTTATAATGCCGAATAATCCTATTGGCAAGAGATTATCTTCACATTGATTTAAATTTCAGCTTACTTGAAAATATGACTTAGATATGACTTGGACATGTCTTCACAGGGTTTGCGAGTACGCAGGGAGATCGGACTATGACGTCAAGGTTTGAAAGACCCACATTCATCTCAACATTATTGATCACCTTATTGATCAACTTATTGATCACCTTAGCACTCTCAGCTCCAGCCATGGCGGATTCAGATCTTGAGACCAAGTTTCAGGACATGTTCGTCACAGCTGGCTATTCGGCAGCCGCCGGGGCTGCTATCGGTGCTGCGATTCTGACATTTCAGGATCAGCCGACAAAACATCTAAAATTTATTTCGATTGGCGCCTCATTAGGCTTTCTGAGCGGCACGGCTTTAGGGGCGTGGTATACTGTGATCCCCGCATTCGTGGACAATGAGCGGCCATCTCCCGTTCCTCTCCCCGTTGAGGACGCTAAAACCAGAATCGTTTTGCGGCCGTGGCTTGACACGGGATCTCAAAAACTGAGAGGCGTCGAGGCTGGCGCGGTGATCGCTTCATTCTAACGAAGTAAGGCTACAAGGGATGCTAGTGCAAGACTCGCCCGACGAGGTCGTATTCGTAGGAGTCTGTAATTTCAACCATCTGAATTTTCCCAGCCTGCACGGGACCATCGTTTAGGTATACTAGACCATCGACCTCTGGCGCTTGGACACTCATGCGGCCCTGCCAAACAAGGTCACTATCCTCACTCGGACCGCCAACCAACACCGGAATTCTCTGGCCCACAAACCTTCGAAGTTTTTCCCTTGATATGTCTCGTTGTGTTTCCATAATCTGCGCTAGGCGCTGTTGTTTCGCATCTTCATCGATCTGGTCGCTCATGCGTCCCGCAACTGTGCCCTCTTCCTGACTATAGGCAAAACACCCCAAATGCTCAAACTTAAGCTCAGTCACTAAACTCTTAAGATCCTGAAACTCCTCTTCCGTCTCACCTGGAAATCCAACCATAACAGAGGTACGAATCGCCACAGACGGCACCCGCTCGCGCAGTTTTCGCACGGTCTCGATGATTTGCTCTCGTGTCACATCGCGATTCATCCGTTTAAGGACTGTATTACTTCCGTGTTGAACCGGTATATCAAGATACTTCACAATTTTTTCTTCGCGCGCAAAAAAATCGAGGAACTCGTCACTGATATTTTCAGGATAAACATACAAGAGCCTGATCCACCGCAAACCATCAATCTTTACAAGCGCTCGCAATAACTCAAGCAGATTAGTCTCACCCGATTCACGACCGTAGGCCGCGAGGTCCTGAGCGATGAGATTAATTTCCTGAACACCAGAGTCCACAAGATTCATGACCTCTTTCACGACACTGTGGACCGGTCGACTGCGCAGACGCCCCCGAATCGCTGGAATAATGCAAAACGCGCAATGATGCTGACATCCCTCTGCCACCTTCACATAAGCGCTATATGCGGCCAGGGTATTCACCCGAGGCATGTCCTCATTGTAGAGATAATTTGTGCGTTTCGCGTGAATTGATCCCGGTTTTCCTCCCGCATTGATCAAATCCCCGATACGCGAAAATTCGTCGGTTCCAATAAACAGGTCAACTTCTGGGAGCCCCTTGGCGAGCTGTGTTTTGTAACGCTGCGTCAGGCAACCTGCGACGACAAGCTTAAGCTCTGGATTGTGCTTCTTCAACTCAGCCATGGCTAATATGGTATCGATACTCTCTTCCTTCGCTGACGCGATAAAGCCACAGGTATTCACGACAACGGCATCCGCTGATTCGGGATCGTCAACAGATTTCCATCCATCACGCAGCAAAGTGCCGACCATCACTTCAGAATCGACACGGTTCCGAGAACACCCCAAAGAAACCAAGTGTACTTTTCGGGACGCCATCACCGTGGAAAAATCTGTCATAATTGACTCCAACCTTTAGAATAGGCCGGATTTCTACCACATCTTAAATGGATTTCAAGGTATTTTAACGTTTACCCGACTTTCAGGATAGGACCGAATCCTTAGATGTCGGATGATTATAATCATTATCGAGACTTAGCCATGTGGCATAAAGGTGATGAATGTGCCTGAAAACCGAGGATCGCCGCAAGGTTGGCAGCGCATGCCGACCGATTGCAGTCACTGGGACGAGGCCCTGAATGCTCGATGTTAAAAATGCCTCATCGAACCTTGGAATCTCATCCAATGTCACCGGTCGAACCGTGACGGGTATCCGCGCAGATTGAAGTAAATCAATGACACGCGCACGGGTGATCCCAGGCAGAATTCCTGAGGATTCCGGTGGGGTTGCGATCTCAACCAAATCCCCGGTCCTTCCGATAAAGAAGACATTAGCCCATGTCGCCTCAGCAACCTCTTGCTCCCCATTGACCCACAGCACATCATCAAAGCCTTGAGATTTTGCCCGTGCGATGTCGGCATCTCGACGGCCAACAACCCCAGTCTTAATCTGAGGCCCTCTGGCCCATGACTTATCCACAACCACATGGAGACGCAAGCCGCTGGTGATGTCATTCTGAGGCAGAGATAGAGGCTCGATCGCTACCAATCGATGCCCTAGACCAGCCGAATCCTTGAATAACATCAGTCGTGTCCTAAAGCGTTCCGATTGCGGATACTCATGCACGAGCGCCTCAATATCAAATTTCCAGAGGTCGTTTCTGGGAGCCCCCTCTATGCCAAGAGCCTCTGAATCTGCGGTCAAACGTTCCATATGCCGCTCAAAATCGATCATTCTGCGGCCGATGACCTGCATCGTGGTCATAGCGCGGCAACCGTGAAAGAAACCACCTTCACCAGAGAGTTCCCAGCTTAGTGAGTCGACATTTTGACCATCAAGAAGAAGCTTCATGAACATCAG
>JBILMN010000083.1:0-12608 GCA_044375465.1 Oligoflexales bacterium
ATCACGAGCCCGATGGCCTTTGCAGCGCCGGTGGAGGTCGGGATCATGGACATGGCGCCGGCGCGGGCGCGGCGTAGATCTTTGTGCGGCAGATCAAGAATGTTTTGATCGTTGGTGTAGCTATGGATGGTGGTCATCAGTCCTCGTTTAATGCCCAGCGCTTCATGAATCACTTTTGTGAACGGCGCGAGGCAATTGGTGGTGCAGCTGGCGTTGGAGACGATTTTGTGCACTTTGGGATCGAGTTTTCCATGGTTCACGCCGTAAACAATCGTAATGTCCTCATCGGTTGCCGGTGCGGAGATCAAGACGGCGCGGGCACCGGCTTTGATGTGGCCTTCGGCATCCGCTTTTTTGGTGAAGATGCCAGTTGATTCAAAGACAATGTCAATGTTTTTGTCTTTCCAAGGGAGTTCTGGAACAGCTTTGATCTTGGAAACGGTAATTTTTTTGCCGTTCACGGTGATGCTTGCGTCATCATGAGAGATCTCCGCGTGCAAAACGCCGTGCACGGAGTCGTATTTGAGCAGGTGGGCGAGGGTTTTGGTGTCTGTTAAATCGTTGATGTGAACAATTTCGATGTCTTTGTTTTTTGGGTCCAGGGCCGCGCGAAAAACGGAACGACCGATGCGACCAAAACCATTGATACCAATTCGTATAGCCATGACCATCCACTCCACTTTAAAAGGGTCATCAAACGACAAATAAGGTGGAGGTTATAACACCCAAGAAGCGAAAATTAAAAGGAGTTCTTAAGAATTCTTCGCAGAGCATGCAGGGTCTGTCCGATGCAACGATCGTCGATATGCATGTGGGTGACGGCCCGCAGCTTGCCGTGCCCCAGATGATTGACAAGGATACCCTCGGATTTGAGGGCAGCAGTCACGGCGTCACCATTAGAAACCTTAAAATAAATTATATTTGTCCATATTTCGGGCAGAGTGGTGGAGACCTCAAGCCCCGAGGCCTCAAGCTCCTTGATACCATCATGGAGCATTTTGATCCTGAGGTGGTCCTGAGTGAGTCGTCCACGGTTATGGTCCAGGGCAAACAGAGCCCCCGCCGCCAGGTAACCAGCCTGCCGCATGCCGCCGCCCCAGCGCTTACGCACCTTACGCGCCCTCTGCATCATATCTTTAGAGCCAACCAGAACGCTGCCAACCGGAGCGCCAAGCCCCTTACTGAAGCAGACTGAGACGGTATCAAATCCTTGTGTGAGGGAGCGCTCTGCACATCCTAGCGCCGCAGCTGCGTTCCAGATGCGAGCCCCGTCACAATGCAGTGTGAGTTTATGATGACGCCCTCGGGTTTGGATGCGGGCAATGTCCTTGGCCGTAAGCACGCGGCCTGAGCCGCGATTATGGGTGTTTTCAATGACCAGCAGTCTGGTGGACGCATAATGCATCCATTCAGGCTTCACAAACTGGTCGATGGCTGTATCGCTGATGTTTGCGTTAAATGGAATGAGATCAAATTGAACGCCACTTTGAGCAGCAGCGGCGCCGGCCTCGTAAAGAAAAACGTGGCTATCTTCTTCCGCCAAGATGGAATCACCATGCCGCGTGTGAATGTGAATGGCGATTTGGTTCGCCATCGTACCTGAGGGTGTAAACAAACCGCTCTCAAATCCCAGCAGGTCAGCAACACGTTCTTCAAGGCGATTGACGGTGGGATCTTCGCCGTAAACGTCATCACCCACATCAGCTTTGAGCATCTCTTCCAACATGGCCGCAGATGGTTTTGTGACCGTGTCGGACCGTAGGTCAATGAATGGCATGAAGTTGTCTCACGATTCAGGTTGTGATGGTGGTGACGATGTTGGTGACGACGTTGGTGACGATGTTGTTTGTGACTCCGTCGGTGCTTCGGTTTTTACGTCGCGCGGAGGGGGCGTCACAGCATGAGTGGACTCGGACGTTGGTTTCGGGGCGAGGTCCGGTCGACCTTCGCCCGGAGCCGGAAAGGGAATGATGTTGCTTCTGCGAGGACTGTAACCTCTGCCACTGGCACCTTGGCGCTGCTGGGGCGAGGTCGTCTGGCCTGCTGCTGGCCCCGATCGGGGCGCTGAAGCCTGCAGGGTAGTCGGCGTTTTTCGGGGAGCCCCAGGGGGAGGTGGCGGCGTGTGAGCCGGTTGTTCGGATGCTTTGACGTAGAGGGTCGCTAGGCCTGTGCCATCCAAAAGCCGACCTGCCGCAAGTCCGGCGCGAACAAGATGTGCGGTCTTCGCGTCAAGCCGGGCGATCTCGGGCAGTCGATCACAATCCAGGTTTTTTTTAGCGCGAAGGATCACGAGCATGGCATCGTCAATATGTCCGCCATGCAGGTACGCGCGGACCAAGAGCGTGTAAAAATCCTCGAGAACAATACGGATATGCCGTGATTTAGGATGTCTTCCAAAAGCGGCCTCAACGCGCGTCACAAGAAATTCAAGTTGGAATACGGCGGCATCAAAATTGCCCAGACGCCAGTCGATCGCGGCGCGGACAAAACGGCTGAGCAAGGCCTGAGGACTCAAGATCCAGATATACCAAAAAATATTGCCGAGGTAGAGCGTGCCACGAAGCAATCCCAACGGGCCCAGGATCAATCCCCAGGCCACCAATAGGGTGGAAGCGACGAGATCATTCATCGCAGCCAGAACACCTCGCCCTTTGACATCACGCATGCTCATAGGGGGATGATATAGCTCAGAAGGCCTGATGCCGGCAAGTCTTAACCGTGGCAAATTGCTGTAAGAAGCGACGATTATGTATATTTTTAGCAGCCCGTGCGGCTCATATAGTTTTGCAATTGAGCCTGTTGGGTGGCTCCTGGGCAGCTACTGATGGCCGTCTGAATGGCTGTAATCTGTGCTGAGGCCGCCTGGTCTGTGGTCGACGCCGATGTGCCGCCAGAGAATGCCGCCGCTGCGCCCGCAAGCTGAGATAAAATCGTGGTCGCATCAGCGCCTGTCATCGCCAGTGCCTCGGCCGCCGAGATGGTGCCATCGCCGTCAAGGTCGTACTTTTTGGTGCGAAGGGTCAGGGAGGCCGTCTGAAACATGGCGAGTTTAAGTTTCTCGGCCGTATTGAAGGCTTCGGCCGGTAGCTGTCCCATCAAAGTGACTGCCATATCTACGTCGGCAATATGCTCGTCAGTGGCCTCCGGCATTATACTGAATAGCGCTGTGACCCCGTTGCCTGTGGATGAGCTGCTGGTGCTGGAATTGTTACTGGCCATCTTCAGCGCGAGACTGATGGCATCAATCCCACCGCGTTCAGCATAGGCCATGGCAAGCAACGATATGTACTGGGAGTTACCAGGATCGTCTTCCAGCGCTGACGTGAGGATGGAGATGGCTTTGTCGGGATTTCCCGCTTCCATGGCAATAGTGGCGTCTTCTGCCGGGTCTTTGTTTTCGTAGCTTTTGAGTGGATTGGCTCCGCAGCTAGAGAGCATGGTGAGCATGATCATCAAGCCTGAGAGGTTCATTGTTATTTTTTTGAGTCTTGGTTTCATGATGTGGTCTCCTTTTGCGCTCAGAATCCCGCTGTGAGGCGGAAAAATATACGTTTGTCCGGGCGGACACCGACGCGGTCTGACATCTCTTGAATATAAATGCCGGCATCAAGTCTGATGGCGTATAGATCGAGATAAATACCTCCACTCGACCAGCCCTCTGAAAGGCCTGCGGTGACGCCAATGATGTCTTTGACCGCTAGTTCGGCACCAAGATGAAGTTTGCTCAGACGGCTTTGCTCCAGCTGGTTTGTGGCATCCCAATATTCAGCCAATAGCCTGAAGCGGCTGATGCGCGTACCGGGTTGGATGGCCACTCCAAGGTTGACCAGTTGTTTCAGGTTTTTCGGGGCAGGTGCTTCATCATTTGAGGGCGAAAATTTAGTGCCCCCCACATTGTTAATTGTGGCGCCAATGGAAGTCTCCATGCGTCCGGGAATTTTCCACATGACGCCAAGATCTGTACTAGTTCCCATACCAACCCCAAGCATATTGTCAGATTGCATGTTTTTCAGGTTGTCGGCATCAGTGATATTGGCTTCAAGATTCGCCTCACCGCGGTGCATATACTTCAGGTTTGCGCCAACCATTAACTGTTGATTAAAAAAATCCTGGGCCACGGCAAACACGGCGCCATTTGATGAGACAAGCCTGGCATTCACCCCTTCAAGCCCGCCGGCCTCTACGGATTTATGAATGAGAATATCGCTTGTGACGCCATTGAACACGCCGATGGCTGCGCGCCGAAGAACGATGGACGTCAAGTTGTAGGTGCCGATGTGCTCATTTTTACCGACGCGTTTTTTGAGGATGGTTGGAATGTCTGAATTGTCTTGCGAGAGTTCCTTGGCAAGGTTGCGCGCATCATCACTGGCTTCAAACATGGGGCTTGCAAGAATGACACGCTTGTAGATCCCTTTACCCTGAGCAATGCCTGCTGGATTATACATGACGGCTTCAGCATCATCTGCGATGGCAAGTCCAGTGTCACCGCGACCAAGATAATAGGCGCTGCGATAGAGGCGCTGGTCGTCTTCTGCGCGAGCAGCAAACGTCATGCTCCAAAGTAAGACTGCGGACGCTGCAACAAGATAACTAGGTCGCAAGACGTGTTGCGGGAGCGGCTGCCGCTGTCGCGCTTTGCGGTCAATCGCGGGCTGTTCCGTGATGAATTTCATTTTGTTTGGGATCAACATCCTTGTACCTCCGAACGAAGGCATCGTGCCTTCAGCATGGTCTCTTTGGGAGGCATCGGTAGGGATGGTTAAAAATTTAGGAAAAAGATAGAACGCCGCTAAAACCAAGCAAGTTTAGGAGGTTAGCTTTTAAGGCGTGGACGTTTGAGTTAAAAGTTTGAGGGGGCCGGTGTTGCCGGCCCCCTGTACTTTGTCGCCTAAGGTGAATTTGATTTTGGTAGATACGAAAGAATTTGACAGAACTTGAGGATAAATACGGGTCCCTTTGCAGGGGAATGGATCTCAAAAAATGCAGCGACAAAGCCAAAAGCTGAAACTGTAGGCTGATGTAGCGACTCTGATGCTGGCGGTCAATCTTTATTCACAGGCCGGCTGGCCAGTTAATATTTTTTTTTAGGGGCAATTTTACCCGTTATTCAGGTGATTTAGCTTAACCCTTTAAAAGCCATGCCGATTCCTCCGTAGAGACGAAGAGTTGAGGAGGGCGTTGCCTGCGGAGGGGATCATGGTCCCGTTGACCATCATAGGGTCGGACACTCCAGCCGATATAAGAATTCAAGTGTTCAGCGCGCTGCAGCGCCTGATCATGGTCTGTGACTCTCCCGGTGTCCGGATGGCGGCAGCGTGGTCTCTGGAGCTTTTGACTGGCATGGGGATCGGCGGCCGGCCCATTCCCGCAAAATCAGGGCTTTTGTCCGAGTTTGTGATCAGTGTCACGGTGCTTTCACGGGATATGAATCATGTCCTTGTGCGTAAACATCCACGCGGAGATCGTCTACCGCGCCAAATCCTGCAAAGCCAAGCGACTTGGATCACCCACGTTCCCAGCGCGCTGGCGCGAGAGGTGACGGGCGATCCGACCGCTGAGTTGGCCTTGATGGGACGGCCTCTATCCGTAGAACTTTGGGACGATGATCCCAAGTCCATCAAGATCGGACTTAATTTTCTCGCCATCGCCCGGGGCACTGATGTCGTGCCTGCAAGCTCGGAATGGTGTTTCAAAGAATTTGCGGCACTCAATCTCAATTCTATGGATCCAAGAGAAACTCTAGCGCTCAGTGAGATGTTGACGATGATGGGGATCAATCATCCGTATGATCTTCAGCAATCAGAAGAAGACTCAAAGGCGCCGCAGATGATGCATCCTGCCGCGTGACATCATCGATCGCTGCGCGATGCAGTGAAATTTCGCTCAATGATGCCACAGTGCCGAAATAGCGGAGTGCTGAGTTTGACGATTCAATGCACCACCGCAATCGCAGCAGGAGCATTGTCCCGGATGGATTTGAGCTTTGTTACAAGACCCAAGGACTTGAGCGTTCGAATGACAATCATCGTCATGTCGAACTCCCACCATTTGTGTCCGGCTTCGGCCACATGCTGATGCGCGTGGTGATTATTATGCCAGCCTTCGCCAAAAGCGAGAAGCGCCACCCACCAGGTGTTTCTGGACATGTCGTCGATGTTATAGTTGCGGTACCCAAAAAAATGCGTTGCACTGTTAACGCACCATGTCACATGGTAAACCCAGACCATCCGAAAGCAGCATCCCCACAACACCATGCCGACGCCGCCAATTGCAAACAAAAGGGTTGCCAGGGCGAATTGCGGTAAAAACTGCCCCATCGACGTTTCAAGCCAGCGATAGTAAGCGTCGTTGTGGATATCTCGCGCAAAGCGTCGCAGTTTACCGCGATCATCAAATGTGGGGCGATAACGGAAGATCCAAGACAAATGACAAAACAAAAACCCACGTCGCGAGTTGTGAGGATCCTGATCCGTGTCAGGATGGGCATGGTGCATCCTGTGGTGTCCGGACCATTTGACCGGACCACCCTCCATGGCCAAAGCACCACAGGTCACTAAAATCCGCTCCAGCCATTTTGGAACGACAAACGTCCTGTGGGCCAAAAGCCGGTGATAGGTCATCGTGATTCCCAAGCAGCCCGTTACAAAATAGAGAATCAGCCAGGCGAGGATATTGGCGCTATTGGTGAAAAACAAAGCGGCAACGGCGCCGATATGCATGGCTGAAATCCACAGAACACTGGGCCAATTAAGTCCCAAAAAGGGCATCTTCTCGATGACCTCAGGCTCCCGGTTTGTGACATGATCTGACATGTAGTCCTCCCGTTCATGGTCAAAAATTGGGTCGAAGCTTCATGGGCCGTAATCGCGGACCGTGAGCTTTCATTGTCGGGCGAAAGGGCCCGAAACACGAGTAAAACAAATGTAAAACCGCGACCTCGTGGATCGTTTCTGCGAACGGTCGGCTTTAGACGCGCAGCGATGTTCGCATATTACAGTGTCATATCCAGTGGGGAACGAAGTAACTCGCGGCGCAGAGCGTGCGCAGCATCCTTGTAACCAGGGATAGCAGCCAGGGATTGCAGGTAGGTGGCGACCCGGAACATCAATCCCATAAGATCGCCGACGCCAAAATATTCTGTAGTGCCCTCTTTGACGAGGTTCTGCCAGTCCATGCCCGTGAGCCATTGCTTGACGATCCATCCCGCGGCAGGGTTGAACTCCTTAATTTGATGCCAGGTGCGGCGACCAAACGGGAGGTCGTAGATTTCTGGAAATAGCTTGATCGGGTAAAACTCCTCGAGTTCAGCTTCGATTTTTGCCGTGTCAAACGGAAAGCGGTAGGCTCCATGGCTACCAGGTTCTTTAAACCTTGGCAGGCAAAGCGCTGCCATGAGTTCGGCAGCCGCCACTAATTTGTCCGATGGCAGCAGGCCACGGGTGATCATACTTGAAATGACCAATCCCCCACTTTGTGGGAAGTAACGCGCAATGGAGCCCATAGGCGTCAGGGTTTCATCGCGTTCGATACATCCAAGTTTATGCATATGGATATGCATGCCAGAAAGTTTTGATTCAGCCCGAAAATCCAAATAAGAGTGGCAAGGCTGGCGTACGGGACACTCGTCACAAACGGTCGATGATGATGGTTGGTCGAGGGTCTCGTTGTGTTTAAATCGAGCGTACTCTGCCGCAGGACTTCCGCAAGGGAGTGCCGTATTGCCAAGTTTGTTCTCGACGTCCGGCTTGCGGATTAGGCGCAGGTCTGTTTTGCGATGTTGGTACTTTAAAAAACTTCGGCCATAAATACCTTCAATCGTGCTGAGACTCAGGCCGCGACCGATGAGGCCAAGCAGCGTGGTGGGATCGGTGCGAAGCTTTGAATTACAGGGTTCTCGTTTGGCGCCAGCCTGGCGTGCATAGGCCTCGACATTTGGCCATAGGGAGAACCCGATCACATCCTTACCTCGACGTCCAGCCCGTCCGAGCATTTGCAGGATTTCACCCTCAGCGTAGGGTGTCATGCCGCTTTCGCCGGGACGTTGAAAATCGGCAATGATGGCGCTGCGGACGCTAAAATTGATGCCAAGGGACAGTCCCATGGTGGCCACACAAAACCTCAGGAGTCCATCCTTGACCAGTCGTTCCACGGCAATCCGCGCAGATGGGGCAAGTCCTGAGTGATGGAAGCCAACGCCGTATGTTTGCATCATCCGTCGCAGGGACGGTTTGATAAAGGTTAGCGCCCCCACGTCTTTGTGGGCTTGCTGCAAGACGGCGCCGATCTTTTCGGCCTGTTCCGCAGACAGCGGAGGCAAAGTCCGTTCAATGAGTGTGGCTAGGTTTTCGCAATCAAAGCGTTTGCCGCAATAAATAATACAGGGCACCAGATCCAAATCAATCAACGCAGGAAGCCTTGTTACAAGATCTTCGTGCCTCAGAGGCAGCTCCTTGCGGGTGGGGTTCATATTTTTGAAGGCGTCTTTGGGCAGGAATTCCTCAGTGAGCCAGTGGCCACCGTAATAAACCAAATTGGTGAGAGGTACGGGGCGATGCTCGGTTCGGACCAGGGTGCAGCGTTTTTTTCCGTGGTTGGAAATCCAATCGGCGAAGTCGTCAGCATTCGCCACTGAAGCACTGAGGAGCAACACTTGGCAAGATGGCGGCGTCAAAATAATGGCCTCCTCCCACGCACTGCCACGTCCCTCGTCTTGCAGGTAATGATACTCATCAAAGACCACCAGTGTTCGTCCCAGGTCTGGTTCAATACCAAGAAGCGAATTACGGTAACTTTCCAAGGTGGCCACCACAATCGGGGCATCCAGGTTTTCTTTGATGTCACCAGTGGCGATACCAACCTTGTGCTCGCCAAACATGGCACGAAGTTCGCGAACTTTGTCGTTGGAGAGGGACTTGACCGGGGTTGTGTAGGCCGCCCGAAATTTTGGATCATCAATATTCATGGCAAAAAATACTTCGACAGCTCGTGTCTTGCCGGCCGTGGTGGGCGCATCCACAATAACGCTTTCACCAGAACGCAGCAGGTCAAAGACCTGCTGCTGCCAAGGATCCAGCGCCAAAGTCTTTGGGTCTGCCGGACCTAAGGGGCGTGCGTTATTTTGGGCCCGAAGCTCAGCACCCGCCGAAAGCCAAGTCTTGATGGCATGACGACTCTTCTCGATACTCTCCTGGGGAAGGTCAGCCTTGCCCCGGTCGCCGCTGTCCCGCGTATCTTCGGGGCGACGGCCGTGCCTAAATCCTCCATGGGGAGCGCCCTTAAAGTGCGGCTTGTGGTGCGGAAGGCCCGCCCCCTTGCGGTGATGGCGATGCCCCTCGCCGTGGCCTTTGGGTTGGTTCGAGGATCCTCGACCTGAAGCGTCACTGTGTCCTTGGGAGCCATTGCCATTGCCATTGCCATTGCCATTGCCATTGCCATTGCCATTGCCATTGGCTCGTCCTGAAGGTCTTCGCGGATTTGATGAGCGTTTGCCAAATTTTCCCATAAATCAGAAGCCTCCCGGGGGGTTTTCGTTAGCTTATCAGGTTTTTGTCAATAAAGTGAGTGTCCTTCGATCCCCACAGGAAGCTATCCACGAGGATGTTCATGGATCACATCCAAGTATTTTTTTTAAATGTGATGTCGTCAAAAACGTTTTAAAGAGCGTTCAATGTCGCTCTAAAAACTAGCGCCGAATCCCGCTCCCATGGGGTTCAGAAAGAGCCTGTCTTGACCTCCACTCTTTGACCCATTGTCCCAGTAAAGACCCACCTCGGGTGATACTTTTGCGGGATTTTGCGGTGCCTCATCTCTGGCGAAGCATTTTTGCCGAAAGACTTGCGCCATAAGGCCAGCGTACGCGGTGAGTTTTTTGGACAAGGGCCTTTCTGCGCCTGCAATCATTCTTTTCTCTGAAACTTTCGCCTGAGGTGACGGTGTGCACAAGGCGGCCTCGAAATCTTCTGGACGGACATTTGGCCCACTGATTGGAACCAGAAGAACACCGCTCTTGGAGTGAAATGCCCGGTACTTCTGACCATCGCGCATGACGACGTTTCCTTCGCGAATGGTGGCAGCAAGCGATGCTTGCATTTGATCCTCGCCAGCGGTGTCTTTGGCTGTATCACGAGCGATGTCGTCTCTTGAAGACATCCGTTGCGGAGCGTGATCATCTGCTGCCGCCAGGGCCACGGAAATACCAGGAACGTTAGAAATCACGATGCTGAGTCCACAGATGAAAAGCAAATTCAAGGTCGTTGACCGTAGGTAAATACTCATAAAAAAAAAAACTCCTTTTGCCGGCTAAGACTGCCAGCCGATGCGAACTATACAGGAAGTGTCAGGTCGTTAGCGATGAAAAACATCGATGTTAGATCCGCTTTAGCGATCTTTTTGAGATAGGATACAAGGTATCAATTGACGGCGGTGTGAGCGCCTTTACGTGAAAATGCAAAAGTGGGATAATGAGAGGTTCGATGGCTGTCATAGAAGGGCGCCATGAAATTGATAAATAATGGCATGGAGGCAATGCTGCATGAGAAGGATCCTCGGTTTGATATGTGCGGGCTCACTTCTATCTGTCCAGTCTGGTTGCAGCACTATGGGAAATGCCTCCAAGCAGAAGGAAGAAACATTTGACTATGTCGGCGGATATTCTGGTGAGGACAAAGTGATCGTAAAAGACGATCAGGCGTCCATCCACTCGGACCGCAATGCGGTCTACGAATATACCAAGACCGTGGATACGATCAACGCAGAACGGCAAAAAGTCGAGGGCGATCTCGCCGGTCTTGCCCTGTGCCGGCGCAAAAAAGCGCGCGCTAAAGGGGTCGAAGTTCAAGAAGGTCCCTTGACGGTTCCCTGTATGAGAAAAGTCGTGCTCGATCGCGACAAAGCGGGCGATGATCTTATGCAGGTCAACGGTAAGTTGGTTCTACGTAAAAAAGATGACTTCAAGGCCAGACTTGATGAGTCCAGAGCCTGCCTGGAGCAGATGGTGAATATGCGAGATAAGGCGCGCGAGAGTTACATGCTTGAGGAGTGTGATGGTTCTTAATGGGGGCGACTCCATGTTGCTAGAAACGATTTATGACATTCCTAGCAACATGAGGCGGGCGGCGATGAGGCCTTCACATGACGTACAAGATTTCGCGATATTTCGGCAAAGACCACAGCTGGTCATCCACCAATAATTCCAATTCATCGCTGATCTTACGGGTATCCTCCATCAAAGGCATGCCTTCTGCGGCGATTTTGGCCGCTAGTTTTGGCTCGTCATGAATGGCGGTACACAAGGCTACAAAATCACAAAGTCTGTCTTTGGCTGTGGCAAGTTTGGCCGTCAGGTCGCTGGCCGTACGTAGCTGTTTTTCGATCTCTGCGGGGATTCCTCCCATAGCTGTTTTAAGGCTTGCGGCTGATTGAGCGAGGATGCGTGTATGCGCGACAGCCGCCGGAAATACTTCGTTTGAGAGCATTTCTGCCATCGTCTCAAGCTCGATCATGCGGATTTTGATGTAACGCTCAAGTTTGACATTGAAGCGAGCTTCAACCTCTTCGCCACGGTGCACACCCAGTGCGGCCAGCATGGTTTTGTTCTTTGAGTCTTTGATGCCGGCGAGCGCTTCAGGAGTGGTTCTGATATTCGGTAAGCCCCGACGTGCGGCTTCGTCATGCCATTCTTTACTGTAACCGTTGCCGTCAAAGCACACGCGTTTGTGGTCGTTTAGAGTGTCGACGATCAGTTTCAGGATGTCTTCCTGACTGGGGCGAGGAGAGATTTTCTTGAGCTTCTCGTTCATGTCGCCAAGGCTCGCGGCAACCGCGGCATTGAGATAGGTCAAGGCAGGCGAGATGCTCGCAGAGGCACCAACGGCGCGGAATTCAAACTTGTTACCTGTGAAAGCAAAGGGCGACGTGCGGTTTCGATCGGTGTTATCACGTGCAATGAGCGGCACGCGTGCAAGGTCCAGATTGATGCTGCGTGCACGATCAGAGAGGCTGCCGCCGCCGGCGGTGGTCAGTTTTGTGACGACCTCGGTCAGGGTATCGCCGAGGAAGCAGCTAATAATGGCTGGGGGAGCCTCATTTGCACCAAGTCTGAAATCATTTCCGGCAGAAGCGATACTCATGCGCAACAACGTGGCATAGTCATTTACGGCCTTGACGGTACCCGCAAGGAACCAGAGGAAGCGAATATTGTCCATGGGGTTGTCACCCGGCTCAAGCATGTTGTGGCCATGGTTATCGGATAGGGACCAATTGACGTGCTTACCGCTACCGTTGATGCCGGCGTAGGGTTTTTCGTGAAATAGCACTTGCAGCTGATGTCTGCGCGCTACGGTACGCAGGACTTCAAGAACCAGCTGATTGTGGTCGGCTGCAACGTTGGCATTTTCGTAGATGGGAGCAATTTCGCATTGGCTCGGAGCGACCTCGTTGTGCCGTGTTTTGCAGGGCACACCGAGTTTGTAAAGTTCATGCTCGGCCTCCATCATGAATGCAAGGATGCGCGGCTTAATGGAGCCAAAGTAATGATCTTCCAACTGCTGGCCACGCGGAGGGTTGCGACCGAGCAGGGTGCGTCCAGCAAGAAGAAGATCCGGTCT
>JBILMN010000012.1:0-40148 GCA_044375465.1 Oligoflexales bacterium
CACCTGAGCAACATACATCGCACCAAACGTCCCGAGAATAATTCCGGACAATAACCACGTCCGAGCCTTCCAAACAAGCCAAGCGACATCGATCACGTCTATAAATTCGCTTTCTGGTATTTGTAGTACCGCTTGATTGCCTTTGGTCATATTAAAGGCTCCAATATTTTATTCTTTTATCGACAAGCATTTTCGAAACTTTTGACTTAACGTCAATCAAGACGCCACCCGGTTTGACACATTTCCGAACCAACGCGGCATCCTCCACACAGAAACATTCATGGGGTACCGCAAATACGACGCAATCGCTGGACTCAATTTGATCCGCTGCAACCATTTTGATGCCGTATTCGTGCTGAACATCCTCTTGCGACACAACAGGGTCAAAATAATTTGCCCTTATTCCGTATTCGAGAAGTTCACGCCCGATATCCGGTACTTTACTATTACGAATATCAGGGACGTCTTCCTTGAAAGAAATACCCAAAATCGTGACCTTTGCCGTCGCTGGAGAAATCCCGCTACTTAAGAGCAATTTAACAACTTTTGACGCTATAAACGCACCCATCGAATCATTAATCCGTCGCCCGGCTAAAATGACTTCGGGATGATAGCCAAGTTCCACGGCTTTATGTGTTAAATAATAAGGATCAACACCAATGCAATGGCCACCGACCAAGCCTGGTGAGAATTTCAAAAAATTCCACTTTGTACCCGCTGCCTCCAGTACATCCTTTGTACAAATTCCGATACGGTCAAAGATAAGCGCCAGCTCATTTATCAGCGCAATGTTGATGTCGCGCTGGGTGTTTTCAATAACTTTAGCAGCCTCTGCAACTTTAATTGACGAGGCCCGGTGAACACCAGCGTCAATTATTTTTTCATAAGTTAAGGCGATACGCTCAAGGGTTGCGTCGTCTTGACCGGATACAACTTTAACAATCTTTGATAGCGTGTGAAGTTTGTCTCCCGGGTTAATTCTTTCCGGAGAATAACCAATTTTGAAATCTTCAAGCATCCGAAGGCCTGAGACTTTTGCTAATACCGGTGCGCATACATCCTCAGTTGCCCCCGGATAAACTGTCGACTCGTAAACAACGACATCACCTTTTTTAAGGACCTTTCCTACAGTTTCACTTGCTCTGATTAATGGAGTGAAATCTGGAATATTAGCGCTGTCGACCGGCGTCGGGACCGCAACTACGTAAAAAGTCGCATCCTTAATCTCATCAATAACGGACGTAACCTTTAAATTGGAATCTTTCAGACTGTCACGTGACACTTCACCGGTAGCATCGTGCCCGAGTTTAAGAGCCGCCACTTTCTCAACATTCACATCAAATCCGACAACGGATTTAAATTTTTTAGCAAACGCAACCGCCACAGGCAGACCAACATAGCCCAGGCCGATCACACAAATTTTCTCGTCACCTACCACAAAACTCATTGGATCTCCGCATACTAGCTTGCCAAAATTAACCTTCAATGATGATCAAATTCGCCTGAAAAAACAGCCATCATTAAATTTGCCATTTACTTAATCGGGACACCACTGTTTATCGCGTCAAAGGGTGAAAGCCTCTCGACTGCAATATAAGCCCCACCAACAATACAAATCGAGGCAACTAAGCAATAAATAGACCACTCAGCCCGAAAAACGCTCAAAAGCGCCAGAACCGATAAAACCACATTAATGCAGATAACCCCCAAAAGTATACGGCCATGGCTCCAACCGGCCAAATGATGCAGCCTTTGGTATGCGTGCGTTCTGTGAGCCGCATACCACGCGCCGCCAGCCCGGACCCGCCGAACAAGTGTCATAAAAGCATCAAACCAAAATACACCGTAAAGAATAACCCAAGGGACTAACGAAATATTGTAACGTTTCGCTCCAATTAGAGCGAAAACCAAAACTAAAAAACCCAAAAAACCACTACAAACATCACCCATAAATACCCGCGCCTTTGGCCAATTCCAAAACAAAAATCCGATCATGGCGCAAGTAAGTAACCACGAAAGCAACGCCAACCCAGTGGCCCTCTGTAAATATAAAACCACCCCACCTATTCCGAACACAAATACTGATTCGGTCCCCGCGATACCGTCAATTCCATCCATAAAATTAAACAAATTCAATGACCAGACTACTGCTATGGCACCTAAACAACTGCCAAATATTCCTACATCAAAGTGCCATTCGCCGATAGAAAAGACGTCATAGCCGCCTAAAGCAGCCATCGCCAAACCTGCCGCTAAAAAATGGCACGCCAACCGCAAAGGCACTCGAACTCCTTTTAAGTCATCGCGCCACCCAATGATTGCCGTCAATAATCCGCCCGGTAATAAAACTAACAAATCATCTTTTGTAGAAGGAAACACTGCTGCTAATAGAAGTGAGCATATAGTCCACACCAAAACGATAACAACTCCGCCTCCGCGAACCGTTACCGTCGTATGAGATGATCTCTCATTCGGGACGTCGACAATTCCTTTTGCACGAGCAATTTGAATAAAAAACCCAATCCCTTTCCATGTCAAAAACAATGCGAAAGTCATCAAAATTAATGAAAAAAACGAGGGGGAAAATAGATTCATAATTTTCAGTGCACTTGTATTTGTTCAGAAACATTTACAACCACGTCTTCTTCAACATAAGAAAAAGGTGGCCCAACCTTACTTGGATCAATCAGCTTTGATAACATCGCACGGGCAGCGGCATCTTTCCCCGCATAGGCCAAATTCACAATCTGGTCTATGTATTCTAAAACAATTTCGCTCTTCACTTGAGCCGGAGTCGCGATAAAAACGTCATCATGAATTGTCTTCTGCTCAGCGCCTTCAAGAATCAATTCTTCAAACAATTTTTCTCCGGGTCGCAAACCTGTAAATGTAATCTCCACGTCGCGTCCAGGCTCTTTACCCGCCAACAAAATGAGCTGCTTTGCCATATCAAAAATGCGTACAGGCTCGCCCATATTTAAAACAAAAATATCATTAGCCTTTGCCAAAGCCAGTGACTGCAGTACGAGAGCCACAGCCTCACTGGTAAGCATAAAATAGCGGGTCACATCTGGATGCGTGACTGTTACCGGGCCCCCTGCCTGTATCTGGTCTAAAAATCTTGGAACAACGCTACCCGAGCTACCCAAAACATTGCCAAACCGAACGCTTGAAAACTTACACCCGGTACGAGTCGCCGCATGTAAACTTTGGACAAGCATTTCGCAAGCTCTCTTTGTGGCTCCCATCACGTTTGTAGGGCGAACCGCTTTATCAGAACTGATCAAAAGAAAATGGGTCGACTTAAATTGAATCGCGGCCTCTGCGATATATTTAGTTCCCAAAATATTATTTAAAATTCCTTCCAATGGATTAGCTTCTACCAAAGGTACGTGTTTATACGCAGCCGCATGTAGCACGCAGTGGGGTGAGAATTGCTGAAAGACACGAGTGACAACTCTTTTATCAGTTGTGGAGCCCAAAATGGCATGAAGCTCCATGTTTTGGCACAACCCCTTTTCACGCAACTCAAGCTCAATCCGGTAAAGGTTATACTCGGAGGCATCAAGCATAACCAGGCGGTTAGGCTTAAGTCCGGCAATTTGCCGGCACAGCTCGGACCCTATGGACCCGCCGGCGCCCGTTACCAATACCGTACGACCGGAAAACACGCCGCGAATCGCTTCTAAATCCGTCGATTTTGGAGCCCTGCTAAGTAAATCTTTGATGTCGATGCGGCGAGGCTGAATAACATCGAGACTTAATGATGACGCGACGTCAGGCAAGATCAGTGGAGTTAATCCGGCACCAAGGCAAAGATCTACGATGTGGCGAATATTTTTGCCCGTCGCGTGATGTAGCGTAATGATGACCGTTGAAACATTATATTTCTGAGCAAGCTCATTCAATTCGCGACCCGTACCCAAAACTTTAAATCCATGCAGTACGCGACCGACTTTATTGCGATCATCATCAATAAACCCAACAGCTGAATAAGGAAATTTACGGTTACGGCTAATTTGGTTGGCGAATAAAGCACCCGCTGTACCAGCACCAAAAATAAAGCACCGTTTCTTGGCCTCAGCTTGAAGCGACTCATTTCTGGAGCACCAAATTCTCCAGGAAAAGCGCACAAGCATAATAATCGCAGCACTCAATATCGTAAAAATAATCGGCACAGATCGCGGAATGGCTAATTGGCCCTCGCGGGCTAAAGACTGCGCCAAGAAAACGCACGTTCCAACCAAGGTCGACTTTACGATTAAAATGGCCGAGTAAACGTTCGCAAATCTCCAAATCTGGCGGTAAATCCCAAACATGAAAAACACAGCCAAATTAGAAATGATAAGGGGTAATAGCGTCTCTAAAAATATCTTTTGAAAGCTTCCGAATTCAAACGCATCCAGCCGAAGTGCAAATGACAGCCAATAGGCCAACGCGAGCGTGGCGGAATCTAATACCAGAAGGATGGCGAGACGAATTTTGACCCAATGTGGGTTGTTTATCGAAGACTTAAACAAAGGTGCCTTAACTGAATTTTGTTTGTTTCTATTTTGCAGTGACATCACTACCAACCCGTCGAATCCGACCACAAAGATATTTAAGAACATCCTGTCAATACAGGGTGGCTTTTTTAGATTTTTAAAGTATATCGCAGCTGAATACTTGCAAATTTTGAGCTCCTCGGCGAGGACTTTTTCTCTTGTCTTTCCGGCATTTAATCGATTTTTGCCCCGCAGGATCGATAATTCGGATGCTATCGATTAAACGAATTGATGATCCGCCGCACGTCGCCAAGCCACGTACTCTATCAATCCCTGCTCAATACGAAACTGCGGGTCATAGCCTAGAATTCTCCGCGCTTTTGAAATATCAGCCAGGGAATGACGGATATCCCCGTCTCTAAAAGGACGGAAATGAATCACCGAGTCGTCATTTTGGGAGGGGGCTGCAGCAACCAATTTCACAATAATTTTAGCCAGATCGATCAATCTCGTTGTGTCGCCAAGGGCCACATTAAAAACCTCCCCAAAACTTTCCGGATTTTCACAAATGGCGGAGAGAATATTGGCTTGCACGACATTTTCCACAAAGCAGAAATCCCGCGACGTTTCACCGTCACCGTAAATTTCAATAGCCTCGTTATCCCCTATCGCCTTAATCCATCGCGGAATTACAGCCGCGTAGGGGCCATTCGGGTTTTGCCTCTTCCCAAAAACATTAAAATATCTAAGACCTACAACGGGCAACTGGTAGCACCTGTGAAACACCTTGGCAAACAACTCGTCACATACTTTTGTCACAGCATATGGGGACAAAGGATTGCCAGTTTTAGACTCAATTTTAGGCAAATCAGGGTTATCACCATAAACCGAGCTTGATGACGCGTAGACAAATTTTTTGACCCTAGCCTGAACTGCGGCTTCCATGATCTTGACCATGCCAGATACATTACTATCGGTAGATACGGACGGAGATTTTATTGAACGTGGGACGCTTCCTAATGCGGCTTGGTGCAAAATATAATCAACCCCATGAGCCGCTTTTAAACAAGCTTGCAGATCGCAGATATCCCCATCAATCAGCTCAAATCTGCGCCATGCATCGCTTCCGACCGTTTGTTCGACGTCTTTAAGATTAGACCGAAAGCCTGTCGAAAAATTATCCATACCACGGACGTTTTGGCCTAACTTTAGCAATGCCTCAACTAAGTTTGAGCCAATAAAACCCGCTGCTCCGGTGACAAGCCATGTATGCTTGGCCGTCAATTTTGGGGTCATTATGTTAAGAAATGCCCTATCTGTGTACGCCATATATGTTTAACCCTCCAAATAGTAAGCGGATAAAGATCCGCCGGGCTTTCAAATGCAGTGCTTTTTATGCACAATGTTTATTCACAAAAAACCAAATTTCCGGAATCTCACATTAAAGGGGAAAACGACGCGAGCTTCCACCGGAATCTGGACGTAGAAATAAATGTCCTGAATTCCCGACGAGTCTGATAGTGTCTCCCGATCAATGAATTTCGCCAAGGAAACGCAACTATGTGTGGCATAGCTGGCATTTGGGCGACAAATTTGTCTACGGAACAAATCCGCGACCGTTTAGTGCTTATGTCGCGGGCCATAGCTCACCGCGGACCGGACTCCGATGGACTTTTCTCGGATACCGATACACCGGGACTAGGCTTTGCACACCGCCGCCTTGCGATTTTAGACCTAAGTGAGGCAGGCCACCAGCCGATGGTGTCGTCTTCTGGCCGATTTGTCATTGTGTTAAACGGCGAGATTTACAATTACAAAGAACTTACGACAGAACTCGCATCTCATGGCGTCAAGTTCCGCGGAGGAAGTGACACGGAGGTCGTGTTAGCGGCCATCGAGCATTGGGGGTTCGAAACCGCGCTGAACAAATTTCTGGGAATGTTCGCTTTCGCGATTTTTGATCGCAGTGAAAAAAAACTTTTTTTAGCGCGCGACCGGTTTGGCGTAAAACCGCTTTATTATGCTAATTATGCGGGCGGCTTGGCCTTCGCAAGTGAACTCAAAGCCTTTGAGGCCTTGCCTGATTTTTCAAAACGCCTGAATCAAAACGGTATCGACTCGATGAGACTGCATCTTTGCATTCCAGGTGAGCTCTCCATTTACCAGGACGTTAGAAAACTTAAGCCCGGACATTACCTCACAGTCTCCAAGGACACCTTAAACAGTCATTTGATCCCGAAGACCTATTGGAATCCTATAAAAATCGCGCGCGACGCGTCCGGAAAGCTCCAAAATAAAAGCTACAATGAGACTAAGTCCGCGTTGAAAGATCTTTTGGTTTCCTCGGTGAAGTACCGAATGATATCGGACGTTCCGGTGGGTTGCTTCCTGTCAGGCGGTATCGATTCATCACTTGTGGCCGCCATTATGCAAAGCCAATCGTCGTCACCGATCAAGACATTTACCATAGGCTTTGAGGAGCCTGAATTTAACGAGGCCCCCTATGCGGAAGCTATCGCAAAGCATCTCGGCACTCACCATGAAACCACCATACTAACCTCCCGTGACGCGCTAGCCATTATTCCTGCATTGGGATCTATATATGACGAACCTTTTGCCGACTCGTCCCAGATCGCGACTTACCTCGTCGCCCGAGAGGCCAGGAAGCACGTGACCGTCGCGCTCAGTGGCGACGGTGGAGATGAATTTTTCGGTGGATACAATCGATACGTGTTTTCACAAAATCTCCGCCCCACGCTTAACCGCCTCCCCCGACTGGCAAGGCTCGTAGTAGCAGGCGTATTGTCCGGTCACCGGCCTAATAAAATTGCCAAGTTAGCCAATTTATCTGGATTTCAACGTCACAATTTAAAGGACAAACTGAGCAAGTTAGGTCGCGTCCTGAAAACGAATTCCAATTTTGAGTTCTACCGCGAAATGACCACAGTGCCTCTGACGTTCCATAGTGCCGACGCGGAATATCTCGATCTCGTGCATCAGGCCTTCAACCCCGAAAATCAGTTTGGTGATGTGAGAGCCATGCAATTAGCTGATGTGTCTTGGTACCTGCCTGATGACATCCTCGTGAAGGTAGATAGAGCCACCATGGCCGTCGGACTTGAAGCCAGAGAGCCACTTTTAGATCATCGGCTGTTCGCCTATGCAACCCAACTTCCTACCTCCACGCTGATTTCACGCGAGCTCGGGGGCAAGCATATCCTAAAAGATATTTTGTCGTCCTATGTGCCTGCGACGATGTTTGATCGACCTAAAGCTGGGTTTTCGCTTCCAATCGCAGATTGGCTCCGCGGTGGTTTACGTGAATGGGCAAGCGAGTTTCTCACGACGCGTCATATGGACGATATCGGCATAAAAGATTCAACTCAGATTATGTCTATATGGCAGCAGCACCTTCGCGGCGACATTGACGCTCAGGATACGCTTTGGCCAGTGCTAAGCTTACTTTCCTGGAAACATCAACGCATTTAGGGGCCCCATTTTCAGGAAATTCTTTAAGAAAAAACATGAAAAATCGAAATGAAGAATTTTAAAACACATCAAAGCGGACACCATGGCGCGCCATCGCTTTTAGCGATCGTGATTGCCCTTAGAATCGCGGCTACCTGGTGCGCATTGAATGTGTTTACAAAGCTCACGAACGTCCAAGATCCTTTTTTGTATGTACGTGGTGACTTCCAAGACGAGAATTTTGCCAGTCGAACAAATTTCATTGGTAATTTAGGCGCTTTTCTTGGACGGACTTACGGTGATTTAGCCCCACACTATATCTTCTCTGTGTTCGTCGGACTTTGCCTTTGGATTTTTCTGCTGCAGGTTCCGGGGCGATACCGAATTTTTTTTCTCGCGCTGTCTTTTCTTCCGTCTGTAACTATGTGGACAGCGCTTGTCACAAAAGAATCCATTGCCGCTTCCGCATTGCTGCTGTGCCTGGCAGCATGGGCTCAGACGGTGATTGGTAAAATCAATTTATGGACCTGCGCGTTAGCGATAACTGGTTTTTTCTTTTACGCCGTTTTGCGGCCACATTTTTCGCTTGGTCTAGCGTATCTTTTAATCGGCACTTGGTTTTTGCAGCCGAAGGGTAGCAAATCAACCGGGTCCGGCAGGGCCGCGTTCAATCTTTCAAAGTTAAGTTACGGCGCGATTCTATTGCTGATGACCATTTCGATGGCCATTTTATACCGACCTTTTCTTGACGGTCTCAATCAGGTTATTACTGTTTCACTTCAATATTTTCGAGGTGACGCGGGAGGATCCGGACGTATTCACTGGCTGGCTTGGCACACACATGATGATTTTTATCACAACCTATATTGGGCCGTTCCCTTTGGAGTTATAGGCCCACTGCCAGGCGAGGCGATTAACGGGGTCGGATTTTTGCTAGCATTTATTGAAGGTTTTGCCATTTTCATTTTTCCAATCATAGCCTTGCTCGCATTTGGGCTAAAATTTAAACGCAGACCAAGCCCCACGTTAAATTATCTTTATCGCGTGGTGTTTTTGGTTATCTTACCCATGACCGCTTACCTTTATGTTATCCATGCGCCGCTGGCCACGCCAAATCCGGGATCTGCCATCAGGTATCGCGCCGGTTTTGAATTTCTGCTGACGATACCGATTCTCTATGTGTCACTCATTATTCGCCAGATTCATGTGGGTCGCGACTCACGATAGTGAACGGCGATTCGGAATCGTTCAAGCCTTTACTTAAACTTTAATATCAATTGCTTAAAATGATCCTGAGTGGACTGCAAACTATAGCGGGCACGGGCCTTCTCCAGACCACAGGCACCCATCTGATGTCTTAAAACATGGTCTGAATTGAGTCGTTTCAGTTTTTCAGACCATTCGACATCGGTTGTTGCCAAATAGCCATCAGCACCGTCTTTTATAATATCGGAATTGACACCCACAGGTGATGCCACGACAGGTAGACCGCTCGCCATATACTGAATCAATTTGAAACCACATTTGCCTCGCGCCCAAGGGTCATCCGTTAACGGCATAATTCCCACATCAAACTGAGCCAATTCCTCAATTTCAGTCGACTCACTCCAAGCCTTGACGACGACCTCAACCCCCGGAATCTCGACGTAACCAGACCCAATTAGTACTAAACGCATTTTTATCATAGTGCTCAACTGCTGAAACATCGGCGCCCGTTCGAGCACATATTTCGCCGTCGACGGCGAGCCGATCCAGCCAACGGTAAATACGTGATCATTTTTCTTCCTTTTAACGATTCGTTCGTATTTCGTCATATCAACGACTGTTGGAATCAACGTTACGTTCTCATGATAACGTCGCCCATAAGACGCGAGATAGTCATTTCCCGCGATGACGCCGGAAGACCATTTTATGATCCTTCCAATTTTGCCCCCAAGAAACTTCCGGACAAAGAAATTACGATGCATATCGTATTGGTGGAAAAACGCGTCATCAAAATCATAAAGATAACGGACGCCAAAAATCCTAAGTATCCCTTCAAAAAAAGGAGGCAAATAAGGAAAAAGCTCACCGTAAACTACGACCAAATCGTAATTTCGCGCAAAAAAAACCGCGCGGGCGCGCCTCAATAAAGCCGTGATTAAAAACATTATTTTTATGCGCCCGGATGAAAAACGCTCTTCAAGGTAGGCATTATCCAATAGCGGTGAGATTTCGCCCTCAATTCCAGAGGACCGCAATGATGGTAAATATTGTGAAAACCGGTACCTGGTACTTGCGGCCAGGTCACCATATTTTGTAAGAAACAATACCTTCATGCGAGTCAGACTCCGGTGGGCCCTGTGATTATCGCTCTACAATGATTTGCTATTTTTTACATAAAATAATCACTAGTGCATAGGTATTTTATAATCGATACTATTAGGCTATCTAACTAAAGCCGCATAAACCGGCTTATTGGTTTTAAAAGGGGCCGATTTGGAGACCTATGAACGACGGTAGGGGAAAATTGCGAATACTACTTGTGAATCCCTCTCTTGCGGTTGGGGGGGCCGAGCGCGTTGTCTGCAACCTCGCCAAGGAGTTTCATAAGTCTCAAGGAGTCCTGGCTGAGATATTAATTGTTACCAAATTAACTGAAGGTACCTCTGAAATGGTGCCTCCACCGGAATTACCTATTAAGAAACTGGGGCATCGCCGTATTTTAAGCAGCGTTCCCTCTATATTCAGGACATTGCTTGCCAGCAAATTTGACATCGTTATTAGCAACCAACGCCACCTGAACATCCCTGTGGCGTTCATTTTCTTTTTACTGAAAATCTTTGGCGCAAACTGCGGGAAACTCGTCGTCGTTGAACATGAGATCCCGCTTTTCCTATCGTCAGAGAAAATCTTACTTAAAGACAAGCTTCTGGAAGCTGTCTCACCACTTGCGTATCGATCCGCCAGCGCGATCATTTGTCCGACAAAAGGACACGCTGACGCTCTAAAGAGCAAATGGCCAATCCTTTCAGAAAAGATACACGCGATAGCAAACCCTGTTCTTCCTTTGCCCCCTGGCCCGCCACAAGAGAAACATATCCGTGATAAGAATTTGGTTTTAGTGGTAGGCCGCCTGGTCCCGATCAAAGATATCAAACTGGCAATTTCAGCTTTTGCAATTGCCTCCAAAAAGCAATCTTTACGCATGCAAATAGTCGGTGATGGACCAGAAATGCAAATGCTCAAAGAACAAGTAAAAAATCTTGGAATTACAGACAAAGTCGAATTCACCGGCACGGTAAAGGACCCTTCGCACTATTATTTGAGGGCCGCCATATTATTAGTCACCTCCCAGTCAGAGGCATTTGGCAATGTTTTAGTAGAGGCAATGGCCGCAGGATGCACGGTCGTGTCAGTTGATTGCCCTTACGGCCCCCGGGAAATTCTTGCCGCAGGGACCTTTGGCAAGCTAGTTCCGTCTCGCGACGCAAGCGATATCGCAGAAGGTATTTTATTCGGAATTCAAAACCCGATAGCGGAAAGCCTATTAATTACGGCAGCAGGTCGTTTTACAGCAGAATCAGCCGCCAAAACCTACCTGACAAAGATTCAAGACATTTTGTCCTAAATCAGATAAATAGTAAAAGTAGGTCGTATATTAAATTCCGTTAGCGTTAAGCAAGATATGACTCTGGATGCTACTTTAAAATTTTTTTGAGACTTATGCAGACCGGACCTTCCCAAATCACAACATCGTCTCAGCCGACGACATTAACTACCGTGCTTCTGATTAACCAAGACTGGGCTTTCTTAAGTCATCGATTGGCATTAGCGCGATCACTCAAGAACTCTGGGGCACGAGTGATCGTTGCAACCGCAGTTGACAAATGCCGCGCAGCCATCGAACAAGAGGGATTTGAAGTACATCATATTCCGTTCAGCAGATCCGGAATTTCCTTAGTCTCAGAATTTTTAACCCTCATCGCCATCATACGGTTTTACCACAAAGTTAAGCCGGATCTTGTCCATCAAGTGGCGATAAAGCCTTCCATTTATGGAACTATCGCGGCCAAGTTTGCAGGAGTTAATGCGGCGGTAAACACTATTTCCGGACTTGGCTATGTTTTCACAACCACCACGTTTAAAACAATTATCCTTCGTCTTATCCTCAAAATGCTCATGCGTTCGGCATTTTCCGGAAAGGGAGTCCGAGTTGTTTTCCAGAATCCTGACGATCATCAAATGTTCCTCAGGCAGTCATTAATTGATGATCCCGGACGCACGTCTTTAATTCTTGGATCCGGTGTCGACCTAAACCGGTTTAAACCGTCTGACGAGCCAACCGGCGTCTGTAAAATTGTGCTTCCAGCACGGATGCTGCGGGAAAAAGGCGTTTTTGAAGCCGTCGATGCCGCGCGCATTCTCCGACGTCGAGGATTGTCGTTTGAGTTAATTCTTGCCGGCGGACTTGACCCTGACAATCGGGGCGCAATATCTGCACATCAGTTAAATAGCTGGAGCAAAGAGGGCATTGTTCGGTGGATCGGACACCAAAAATCCATGGAGCAAGTTCTACGGGACTCTAATATTGTATGCCTTCCGTCTTACCGGGAAGGCTTACCACTTGCTCTGATCGAAGCCGCGGCCACGGGCCGCGCGATGGTTTCAACAGACGTACCGGGCTGCAGACATGTCGTAATTCATGATCGCAGCGGGCTCATTGTCCCGGCCCGCGACAGTGAAAAACTTGCCGATGCTCTCGAGGTGCTGATTGAAAGCCCCGACATGCGTACTCGTTTCGGTCGGGAAGCCAGAGAGCACGCGAAGCGAGAGTTTTCAAACGAAAGAATCATCTCGCAACTTTACACGATATATAATGAGCTGCTGCGAGGCACGGGAAAAAATCTCACAAATCCGTTTGCTGCCTGAAATGCGCAGTCAATCAGCCTCCCATGGTTAACGATCACCGAAAATTATCAATTTATTAACCATGGCCATAAGAGCCTCGCATCGACTGATGCGAGGCTCAATCAATCAATATTGATGTTCATCGCTTCTTAATTCATGCCCCGCCTCATAAAATTCAAGTTCCTTTGTTGCTGGGAGTTCGTCGATAACAAGATTACCGGTTAGCTCCCTTGCCTTGAATAATTCATAGATAGCGTCTCCAAGCAAGATTATGAGTCGTTTAATTCGTTCGCAATCCTTATTGGTGAGGACATAGCGATACTCTGTAGCGTAGCCTTCATTCATTTTGCGTCTTCCTTCGCTGATTTTTCGCTTTGCTGAGATTTTCGTTCTGCTGCTTCCTTCTGCCGATATGAGTCGGCCTCGATTGCGATGATGTCACATCTGTGGGTCAGACGATCAATCAGAGGAGTGAGGCAGGAGGCATTTGGAAAAATGGTCGTCCAATCTTTAAATGGCACGTTCGTCGTTAAGATTGTGGACCCTGTTTGATACCTGGCCGTGATCAATCTAAACAGAAGATCGGCTGATTTGGTCGTATAAGACAGGTATCCCAGCTCGTCGATGACTAACAATTTTGGCTTTGTGTATCGAGCAAGTCTAAGCTTCAAGAGCCGTGAGCTATCCTGCTGTTCAAGGTCCGTAAGCATATCAGAGGCATCTGTTGCGAGTGTTGTCTGGCCGGACATCGCAGCCGCGTAAGCCATGTTTTTTGCAATCATCGTTTTCCCTGATCCAGATATCCCAAAAAGTAGTACACTTGTTTGATGCCTGATGAATTCCATATTCATTAGCGATTCGACGGCACAACGGTCAATTTTTCTCAGCCAACTCCAGTCAAAATCCACACGTGGTTTAAATCTCCCCGCCTTGGAGGCCGTGACTCGCCGTTCAGTCGTTCGACGTCTGTGTTCTTCGAATTCATATTTGACAAAAAATTTCGACCATTTGTTGGGTGCTCCAGCGTTGTTTTATGCCGTTTGCGACAAAGTCGCTTAGATGAGATTTGAGATAATTTAGTCCAAGTTTTGTAAGTCCAGATTCTAGGTCTTCATTAATCATGGAGACTACGCGGACATTGTCCTTGATGAGAATGAGACCGTTAAAGCCTTCGAAACTAGACTTGACTTATATGGCCGAACAAGGCGCGTTAGTGTCACGCACAATCAAGCCACATATTCTCGCCAACTCCATCGCCTGGAACGCCATGTTGAGCAAACCAAATCAGAACTGTCGTTTTTTAAGCGACGAGCGAAAGAGGCGGATGGACGTTCGACCATTGAATCGATTCAACGACAAGCAGACGAGATATTACAGCACCATCGCATCCAGGGGCTTCTTATAATTGAAGTTGAAGAAACTGAAAGAGGTTTCAAGGTCAGCGCACGCCAAGATTTTCCTGCCATTGAAGATGCCAAAACGAGGCTTGGAAAGCAGATCATTTTTACCAATCGTGAAAGCCTTACTATGGGTGAGGTGATCGCAGCTTATCGTGATCGTGCCGTTGTCGAAGACGTTTTTCGCATCACGAAATCCGATCGATGGGTCAAAATGGATCCTGCGTTCCATTGGACGGATTCTAAAATCAGGGCACATGCTTTGACTTGCATGATAGCTCTACTTTTTGTCCGCGTCGCTCGCAAACGAGCTCGGCAAAATGGCTTTTTGCAAGGCACGGAGCGGATGCTCGAGCTGCTCAGCGGGGTTCGCTCCGCCATGATGTTTTATCCAAAATCATCCAAGCCACACCGGATGTTGTGCTCCATATCTACCGAGCCCCAAGAACTACTGACTAAACTAGGCTGCGAAAATTAAAAATAGTAGGTAATCGCCTTTTCTGGGATTGAACAGATTGCCAGACAACGGGTCTAGCGTTTTGCGTCACGCTATTGGCGAAAGTCCGGCATTAGATTTGTTCAAAGACAAAAAAGCCTCGCGATTTGACCTTAACGACACTCTCTATGCAATCCCTAATATTTATACCTTGGGAATTGAAAGAGCCTGGAAGATATCCAGGTCGAGTGACCTGTTCTCCGGGATGAGTTTAGAATCCTTCAAACAGTGCTACATGGATGCGCGTGACATTAGCAAGAAAGCCATAAGGTCCCTCCCCTCTAAAAGCAACCGGCTTATTTATTTTCACAACTCAATCTGCGCCAAAAGCAAGCGGCCAAAGGCTTCACTTGCATTACAAATGAATGCCGCTTATTGCAGTGCTTATGAAGATATTGATTTTTCAGTGGCAAGAGCCGTTTTAAAGGAATTGAAACTGAAATTTAAGATTGCGATTGTCACAAATCAGACTTTGGATTCACAGCTGCTTAAGCTTGCAAACTTAGATCCAGATGGGAGTCTGATTGATGTTTTTGTAACCAGTGAGGAGGCGGGCGCGGAAAAGCCCGATCCCAGGATTTTTCAATTAGCTCTGGCAAGGCTGGGCTTTTCTGAAAAAGAGGTCATCATGATCGGGGATGATTGGGACGCCGATATTGGCGGGGCTGCGCAACTGGGAATTCAGTCTGTTTATTTGAAGTCCATAACCGGTTTGAGTAGGGATTCAAAGGTCATACCCGGGGATCAGACCCCTGTGATTAGTTCTATTCTTGATCTGATTTCCAAAAAAATCAATAATTTCATGATATCAAATGGCTGTTCAAGAACTGATTTGTCCCTGTATTTTTCAATAGCTCGCAGAAAGCCAGACAACCGCAGAGCGAGTATCCCTGTGCGGAATCGTCACCGTAGAACCGCAAAAAGTAGCGAAAAATGATGATATTTATTGCCTTTTTTGATCTACTCGTCCGACAAATGGATCGTTAAATCAGTGAGAAAATCATCTGAGATCACTAAGGTAAATCAGCCCTATTTTGGCGGGGAATAACGTGATTATTACAAGTGAAAATTTGAGTGTGCTGAACGGATCGTTCGCCATGGTTGACGGGTGTTTTGATCCGTTACATGCCGGACACTTAAAATATTTTGAACAGGCAAAAGAACTGCTTGGAATGCCGATATTATGTCACGTGCAGTCTGATGACTATATTGCCCGGGTTAAAAAGCGCCCAGCCCTTTTGCCCCAGAAAAATCGCGCGTTATTGATCAACGGATTAACGCCGATCGATTATGTTTTCGTTAATGATACCGGCCTTTCTACGGCCGAAGTCCTGCGTATGTTTAAACCGCGATTTTATATCAAAGGCTCCGATTGGGCGTCAAAGAAGCTACCGGAGGCGGAGCTGGCTGTTTGTAAACAATTTAATGTGGAGATTAAATTCTTGGATACCGTAACTGATAGTTCCACTGATCGCGTTAACGCTCTTGTCTCGAAGGTTCAGGAACGGAATTTCCGTGAACAGGTCGCGGAGTTTGAGGGGATTGTACATTCTCAGGGAGTACTCCCGGCGTCTTGCTATGATCAATCGTATTTTCTCGGAGACTGGCGGACGAATGAGAACGCCTATTCTCTTGAAAAGCGAAGGGAGATTGAGGCTAAAAATCCCGTAAACATAAAAAACACGTTCGCGCCGCAATCGGTCCTTGATATTGGATGCGGACCAGGCGCCTTGATGCATTTCCTGGCGGAGCTTGGTGTTGATGTTTACGGGCTGGAGTTTAGTGAAGACGCGAAGGCCCTGGCGTCTGATTTGGTCAGAGACCGCATCTTTGTCGGATCAGTAACACAATATAAAGACCTGGGTAAAAAGTTTGACCTGGTGATATGTCGTGAGGTTTTGGAGCATTTGACCGTATTGCAGGTTAGGTCCGCGATTCGTGTGATGGCTCGCTATACGAGCAAGTATTTGTATATAACGACGCGCTACGTTCAAAATCCAAAGCATTTGCTTGAAGTCGGCGATGACAAAAAGACGGATCCCACGCACATAACCGTCCTTAACAAAGAATTCGTTCGCGCGTTATTTGTTTTGGAAGGTCTGAAGTCCCGTCCGGATCTTGAAGACGCGATGGATTGGCGTAAAGTTGGTCGCGTCATGGTGTTTGAGAAAGTGTTGGATATTGAGGCGATTGGATAAATCAAGTGCAAGATTACAAATACATAGTGACATCACACAACAGGCCGAATTTATCCGGAGTAGCCAAGTTTAATCATGTTTTGGCGCGCAAATTCGGGATTGAATGTGTGCCCATGGAGCGCATCGGTGAGATCGCTAACGCGCGTTGCTTGCTTTCCGTTAAAATCAAGGATTGTAGTGAGACCGAGCAAAATCAGCTTTCCGAGAATATTAAAACCTGCGTAAGCAAGGGTGTTTTAGTGGATCTTTTTTTCCACACATTCGATGGCTTGGGGGCAGAAGCGACGCTGCTGAAGTATGCCCGGAGTATTTTTTGCGGCAATGAGGAGATAGCCGATAAAATAAAGGCCATGAGCTACCGCGCTGTGGCGTTGTGGTGTCCGGCGTTGATAGAGGGCGGTTCGTCCTTGCATCAGAAATCACTGAATTTATTTTCATTTGGCATGGCCCATAAAATTCAACAGGCAAGTTACCGTCGGCTTTATGAGACACTTGAGCACTTAGGGGCGTCATTCAATCTGCGCGTGTCAACAGCGTTTCATGAACGAGCGAATTTTGGTGACTTTGATTCTGTCAGTTCTGAACTCCAGAGTGTCTTTGGTGATAAGTTATCGTTTTTAGGATTTCTATCCGACGCATCGGTTAATTTTTTTCTGGAAAGTAGTGATTTGTTTGTCGCGTTTTTTGATGGTGGTGTGCGCGCAAATAATACAAGTATTTATGCCGCTATGGCAAAAAATTGCCCTGTGCTGACAAATCTGGACCAATGGTCTCCCAAGTGGCTTGAGCATGGTGAGAATATACTGGACATAGGCCGTTTGACGACATGTGATCTTAAAAGTGAAAATTTGCAGCGAATCGGAAACAATGGAAAACAAGGCTCTGTGAAAAACTCAAGTTGGGATGCCCTTACACAGGAGCTCAAGAATTTTCGGCACAACAGTATTACAAGCTGAGAGTTTTCGCGAGGCCCTCGGTGGTCATGCATATGAACTCGGTATTTCCATTTTGTGTGGTATCGTTTTTTTGCAGCCTTAAAAGTGCCCTTAACATGATGTCGTTGTGGGCCGGTTGAAAAGTCATCTTTGAATAGCACGAATACGACGGCACCCCCAGAAATGGCGCAAGATATGAAAATCCGCCATAATTTCCGACAAAGGCTTTGGCTTGGGAGATGATTTCAGTTTGTATCCTCAAGTTTTCTTGGGGTGGTATGCCGTCCTTGAAAGCAAACACATTCGGATGGGTTAACACTTCTGCCATCGCGTCAGAATGATCGTCGACACTTATATTTGTTTGCAGCAAAAATACCTTTTGATTTTGGGCGAGCTTTAATATCACGTCCGATACTGCTTTAACGTTTTTGGGTTCCCGTGGAAACGCGTCACTGAAATAAAATTTGCAGGCAACGAATTTTCCGGGCTCCAACGGATCAGGTAAGGTCGCATTCGGAACTTTTATTCCTTCAAAGCGAAGAAAGGTTTCAGCTTGAGCGGCAGAAATGCTTTGCTGCCAAAACGGAGCAAAAAATGAGTACATTTGTCCGGGATGTAATATTTTAAAATCGGTCGTTTTTTTGTGAAGGAGTTTTTCGAGAATTCGCGCTTCAGGCTCGATTAGGGAGGTCTGCTTAATGCGCCCGGTCTCTTTTACCCGATTAAAATTAATATCGCGAAATTCAGTTGTTGACAGTGTTGAAAACAAATCGAGGTATCTCACGTTCCCAAGATGAGAGTACCAATGCGCCGTATTACCACGTGAAATTATGACAAATCGCGAAGGGTCGAGATCGTGTTTGAGCTTTAAAAAATTTAAAAACGGAACCCAGTAGAGAATCTCAAATCCAACTTCACCGAACCACGGGCCAATAATGATCTCGGAATTATTTTTTTTGAGGGATTTAATGGCTTGGTCAAATTTTTCTTTGCGGAAAAAATTTAACGCCTTTGCCCCAGACGCTTGTAAAACAATGTTGAATATATCGGCGCCCGTCACAAGCAAAACTCCTTAAACTTCCGCAAACGGCATGTTTTTAATCAGTTCAAACGCCTCAGTTGCCGATGGCCTATTCTTGGTTCCGGAGGTTAAAGGAAAATAAGCGTCAGCTGGCGTCAGGGGGGCAAATTGCCCCTTTATATTCTCATCTCGCACAAAAAAGGCGTTGGCTCCTTTCGAGTCGCAAGCGACCAGTGAGTAGCCTTTTTGTTTGCCAAGACTGGCAAATGCAGCCAATGACGCACCGAAAAAATATCCACTTGGGTGTTTTTGGTACCGGGAAAATGTAGGCTCGTAGGGGACGGTGATTTGTCTTTGATGCGGCAAATACGCATTGTACTCAACAATAACTAGGCGCGGGCGATATTCGCTCGGGAGACTCTTCCAAATCCAGTAATCAACGCCGTCTACGTCAATCGAGAGCACATCCAGATTTTTTGGAACGTTATTCGCGCTCAGTAGTGAGGCGAAATTTTCCGCCGTAATAAACTCATTTTGTACGTTGACGCGGCCAGCGCCCGAACTTGATTTTTGGTTGAAGTATTCTTGGGCTGACTTCGCGTAGTTAGAATCTCCTTCAAGCATCAGACCATCCCAGCCGAAATTTATCGCAAGGTTGGCCATATTGCATTCACGGCCATCTTGGATGCCCACCTCTACGAAATATCCGGCAGGCTCTCCGAGTCGTTTCAGAATTTCCAGAATGATCCCGTCTTCCCCGTTTTGTGAGAAAACTTGAAACTCATATTTATTGAGTGACCGGTGCATGGAGCGTGAAAGTGCCTGGTAAGTCAAAGCTTGCTGTAAGCGGATTTGGTTGAATCGGCTGATCTCAAATTCTCGTTTGAGTGTATTAATCTGACTCTTTAACTTAACAAAGTCCTTGATGTGTTGTACCAGGCTCATAAATGTATCCTTTCACGGCCGATCACGGCAAGCAAGCCATTGATTATGACGCGTCAATGGTGTTCGATTGTAAAATATTGTTTACGGCGTGCAATAGCCGCGCAGGATAAGTATCCGGCGCGTGAGTTATAAAGTAGCTTAAATAGGGGTCCAATGCCGCAGGTTTGTTTTTAACTCCGGCCGACATTTGATGAATGGCGCGAAATTTGGTGATGTATTCTGCCTGGGTGTGCGCGAGTGTCAGTTGCTTGAGTCGCTCAATTCCCCTGAAATGAACATAGTACTTTAACGCGTTGTGAGGGCTTGATTTGTGCACGGCGTCGTCATAAGCGATGGCGAGTACGTTTTGGCCGCAAATCAGCGACTCGATTAACATTGTAGTCAGCGGGCCAATAACAAATTTCGCGTTCTTGATTAATCGGGGATAGTACTCCATAGCCGGCTGAAACTCTGTTGATTTTTGGTTGGTCTCGTAAGCCTGCTTGATTTGCCTATCAAGAACAATATGGCGGAAGTCGCTTTCATTAAAAACATCCGGACTTAATCGACGCTGCCTCCATGGGTGGGGGCGATATACAATTTTCGTAGGCCCATAGATTCCAGGATTTTCGGCGATTTCCTTTTCAAGCAGACGAAGTGAGGTCAACTCATCAAATGGAATGCTGCATCCACAATATAGGACATAGGGGAAATCGTAAGGACTTTGCGCATTCTCGGGGCTATCTGAATTCGAAAAATAAATCTCAAAACGCGGCGTCCCGATGGGAAAGACGCGCGTTTCAGGAATACGTTGGATATCTCTGGCGTGTTCGCGTGTTTGTTGGCCCCAGACGCACAAATAGTCAGGCACAGACCACATTATGGTTTTACTCGAGAGATTATCCCAATTATCCACAAGACAAAGCGTTGGAATATTTTTTGATTTGCCGATACGGAATGCGTCATTGCAAGCCGCATCAGAGGTAGCAGAGGGGCAAACGATAAGATCTGGTTTTGTGGATTCAATGATCCGGATCAGGTCATGATTAATCGGTATGGACTTGATCTCATGATCTATGGTCCAGATGCTTGCTGGCCACGAACGAAGGACGACGACTTTTGCGATCTGAGCGAAACGGCGCATTAACCGTAATGGATAAGCCCAGCCACGCTCTAGCGGAGAATCCCAAAGAAGTCGTGATAGACGATAGGAGAAGGTCGGTGATCTTTTACGGTAGCGCCACCCCAAACCCTCCATTAAGTGCGAGTGTCTTTGAACAATGACCGGATCGAGAACAAACCTATCTCGAATGGGCCAATTTGACTGACCTTCGGCTGTTTTTACTGTGGATGCCGCTACAGCAATGATTTCATGTGCATCGCCCAACATGCTAAGTGCGTCAGTTTGCAAGTAGTTTCGCACGAACAGATCGGACGACAATATTAACAAAATCCGTTTTTTACCCGATTCATTGCGGGGCCGATTGGTCATCAAAAACCTCTCGTGCGTTCGCGCCCAGCTGTCCCTTCTTTCCGTCCCGATTTTTGCCTAAATCCGCAAGAATTCTTTCAGCAATGGATTTGCCGTCAAGACCATGATGTTTAAGGACCTCCTGTGGGGTTCCGCATTCGGGCGATTCATCAATTCCGAACACTCTGAGCTGACATTTCGCACTATCAGGATTTTCAGACAGAACGCGTCCAATGCGGTCACCCAAGCCACCGCGCACGCAGTGATCTTCAATGACGTAAACTGTCGCGATGTCCTTGAGTGTTGAGAGAAGCCATTCGGCGTCAACGTGAGACAGCCACGGCATGTTTATAACTCGCGGTGACGCCGCGCCGGATTCATGCATCATTTCTGCTGCCAGTAGGGTTTCGTGAAGCATCACGGGGCCATATGACATGAGGACAATGGAATGTCCTTCCGCAAGAGTGTGACCTATTCCCTTCCGTGCTACATAGTTTTCCGGTAGTCGGAATGCCCGGGGTGACGGGCCGATGTTCATGCGTAGGGCGCAAGGGCCAGTTTCGTTCTCAATAAGATGCTTTAGTAAAACACGAGCTTCGGCTGCTGAGGCTGGTTGAACAACAGTCATTTTCGGAATCGCGGAAAAGAGCGATATGTCGCGAATACTTTGGTGGGATTTACCGGGGCCTGCCGGTATAAAACCGCTGAAATGGCAGGCGTAAATTATTTTAGAGCGTTCGCAGGCGTTGTTATATATCTGCTCATTTGCGCGTGAAACCAGAAATGACGAAAACGAGTTAACGATTGGAAGCTTGCCTTGCCGAGCGAGTGCTCCTGCCATAGAAACCATATGTTGCTCCGCAATGCCGCACTCAATGAATTGGTTCGGGAGGCGCTTCTCAAATTCCCGGATCCTGCAATCGCTTGCTAGGTCGCCATCTAAAACCGTAATGTCCGGATTTTTAGCGGCACACTCAAGTAACGCTGACTCAAAACCATCAATGACAAACTCATTTGAGGCTTTCATGCTGGGGGCGCTGTTTCCGACAATGTTAGCGCGTGCTTCAGAATCAGTAAATTCTGACCGTGACGGCAACATGCTGCCTTCCCCTGCCGGCCATGCTTGATGGACTCTCTTGGTTATCTCTTCGATCGCTCGCAGATAAGATTGATCATCCGGCGCTCCAGAGTGCCAGCGATAAACAATATCAGTGTCACGCATGACCTCTGGATGTTCCATGAATTTGACGCCGGCACCCTTAATGGTATCTGCGATTAAAAATTTTGGCTTGTTTCCGCGGGACATTAATCGATTAAGAGACAGAGTCATGCTGTCAAAGTTATGGCCGTCACATCGCTCGACAGCCCAACCAAAATTCGAAATTTTGTTTTGTAATTCTCCGAGGTCCACGATCTCAGAAACCCACTTATCCGTTTGCAATTTATTGTGGTCCATTATGACGACAATATTTCCTTCGTTATTATGGGCAGCCCATTGAAGCGCCTCATAATTTTGCCCTTCCTGAAACTCACCATCACCAACCAAAACAAAAGCGTGACCTTTACCTTGTTTGCTCAACTTGGACCAGGCGATGCCGCAAGCTTTTGAGATGCCCATGCCCAAAGAGCCTGTGTTCGCGACGATCCCGGGAATTCTCACATCAGGATGGCCATCCAGCCCACCAAGGCGCCGCAGTTTTAAAAGAGCTTCCGTGCCGAGTAGCCCCCGAGCAGCTAAGACGCTGTATTGTCCGGGAACGTCGTGGCCTTTAGACGAGAAGAAGGCGTCTGAATTCGGGTGTGCGATTGCCGACAGATCGCCCTTCAAAATTTTGAAGTATAGCCAAACGAAAAGATCCATTGATGACAGGCTTGAACCAAGATGCCCGGAACCTGCGCGTTTAATTGCGGTGATGGTATTGAGGCGGCACATATCAGCTATGAGCTGAAGGCGTTTAGATTCGGAGACAGGCAGTTGCCATGCTCTTGAAAATTCACTTACAGGATAAAAATGCTTTAGTGATCCGAATGTATCATTATATGTCATGGTCACGATCCCCTTATGACCGACCGGCGAAAAAGGCCGGGCGGGTAATGTTTGTCAGTTCAATTGACTTATTAGCAACAAGACGCTCAGCCATACTCCAGTCATCCGCGTTATTGATATCAAACCCTTCAAAATTTTCGGTGAAAAACGGCAAATGCGAGCTCCCGGCAATCGACTGAGTCCTTACGACGACGCTGGTCCACGCAATTTCCAAGCTTGCGTTTTGAATAAAAACTTCAGGCAGGGATTGGTAGGGCGAGCTGTGCCAGGGTCTTCCGTTGATCTCAAATGGCAAAATTGGAAACATGCGTCCGTTTCTCACGACCCACATTTTCCCCGGATGTTCAGTGCACTTTTGGACCGCTCGTAATGAATCTACATTTTTCGCGTCTAAAAACTCATTCCAAGCCCGCTTCAGTGTCGAGACAACCCGAAACGGGCTGGTAGGGCGCAGAAGAAAAAAAGCGTCAAATGTCCTTCCTTGAGCCTCCAGAGCCCGAAGCGTGAAATCAATCCACTCGATGTCAGGTGACGAATCGGCCGCAAACTCCGCTGGCCGCAGAAAAGGTACCGACGCGCCGTAATGACGCGCGATGTCGGCGTAAACCTCAGAATCGGTTGAAACGATCACGTCTTTAAAAAGACCGCTATTTAAGGCCGTCGTGATTGTATAGGCGATGAGCGGATGTCCGTTTAACTCGCGGATGTTTTTTTGTGAAACCCTTTTTGAGCCGCTTCGTGCGGGAATAAGCGCTATTGCAGACGGGGTCATCGTAGTTACTTTGCTTCCACAAAATTAATGATTATGTTTTTGGTAATGGAGTACAGATCAATAGCTTCAGGTCCTGGTTCTCGGGTGCCATTGCCTGACGCTTTGCGCCCGCCAAATGGCATATGAGGCTCGCTTCCGTGTGTGCCTCCATTAATGCTGACTACACCGGCGTTTACCTTTTGGGAGAATTCCATGGTCCTGTTTAAGTCGTGTGTATGAATGGCGGCCGTTAAACCATACTCACAATCGTTAGCGAGCGTTAAAGCATGCTGAAAGCTATCCGCTCGGTAAACGCAGGTAACCGGTGCAAATAGCTCATCTCTGGAAATGGGATCACTCATTTTAACATCGGTAATGATTGTCGGCTCGAGAAAAAAACCGGAAGACAGCTGACCAGAGACATGCCTTCTGCCGCCCGTAAGAATTTTCGCCCCTCTTGCTTTGGCGCTGTCAATGATCTGCAATACTTTTAGTAGGTGAGATTCCCGAATAACGGGGCCGAAGTCGTCAGCATCTCCACATCCTAGTTTAAGCGTTTTTGTGGCCTCAACAAAACGATGCAGGAATTCGTCGTAGACTTGACGCATCACTATAATGCGGCTCGCGGCCGCGCAGCGCTGCCCGGCATTACTAAAGGCGGAAAGTGTGGCCCAGCGGACCGCCGCTTCAAGATTGGCGTCATCACAGACAACAAACGGGTTTTTCCCGCCCAATTCAAGGGAGACCTTTGTCAGACGCGGTGCTGCCTTGATTTGAATTTTACGCCCCACCTCAGTTGAACCGGTAAAACTGATGATTGCCACGGCGGGATTTGCGACCAGTGGCTCACCGGCTTTGGCCCCTGTTCCATGAACAATGTTCAGAACTCCGGGTGGCAGGCCCGACTTGAGCGCAATCTCGGCAAAAAGTGCGGCCACAATGGGTGAGTCTTCGCTTGATTTCAAAACAACCGTATTGCCGCAGAGCAGAGCGGGAAATACCTTCCACGCAATATTAGCGATCGGAGTATTGGCCGGCACAATCAACGCCGCGACTCCAAGGGCTTCTCTCGTGACTAAAGAGAATCTTTGGCTGACGCCGCTCGGTGTGGTGCGACCAAAAAAACGCTGACCTTCGCTCGCAAAAAAAATCCCAAGCTGAATGGCCGCGTCCGTTTCCCCTAAAGCATCCTTACGTGACTTACCGGTTTCCATGGAAACAATGGCGGCAACGTCCTGCTTGCGGTGCTCGAGCTCTTGAACCAGTTTATATAAAATCATTCCGCGGGTGACGACTGGTGTCGCGGACCATCGCGCAAAAGCGCTTTGTGCGGCAGAAACGGCCAGATCAAGCTCAGATTTGTCTGAGCTGCTTACGGCGGCTAATTTAGAACCATTTGCGGGAGAAATTTTGTCAAAAGTCTCTTTGCACGCGACAAACTCACCGTTGATAAAATTAGGAATCACTTTGGGTAGTGTCATCCCGTCTCCGTAACCCGTTACCATGCCGTCCACCCACCATCAACGACTAAATTCGCCCCTGTCATGTAGGACGAAGCATTTGAAATAAGAAACACAATCGGTCCAATATATTCGTCTCGACGAGCCATTCGTCCCATTGGAATTTTATCGCAATAGGCCTTTAAAAAACTCTCGTCTTGATTATTAAACACACCCGCAAAGGATATTGTATTAACTCTCACGCCTTGTTTTGCCCAGTAAGTCGCTAAATAACGTGTCATATTGAAAATCGCAGATTTAGATACGGAATAGGCAACGGGCTTAAAAAACTCTTCGCCTTTTAGTCTTCGGTACTCATAAATCTGTTGATTCGGTGAAACCATGCCGTAAATGGAGGAAATATTGACTATGCTGCCACGTCCGGCCTTGGCCATAGCGCCGCCGATGACTTGGCAGCAAATGACTGATCCTTTAACATTCACATCCATGACGCGGTCAAATGATGTCATGGGATAGGACTCAAACGGGCCGTTTTCCGAGATGGGCGCATCAGGCGGAGCATCAATAGCTGCCGAATTAATTAGCGCATCCGGTATTCCCCCAAAGCGTCGCTCGCATAGTGCAAGCCCCCGTTCCACCGAGTGGCGCTGGCGGACGTCTACGGAAACGTAGCAAATATTCTCTAAGCTTTTTGAGCCAAAAACGGCGGCCAAATCGGGATTTTCCGGCTGATCAAACAAGACAACTTTTGCGTTTCTGGTCAAAAGGAATTTAGCGAAAGTCTGGCCTAAAATTCCCAAGCCGCCTGTGATGACCACTGTTTTTTGGGAGACATCAAAGCTATCGTGCATGCTCATGGAGTCCTTCATTACAACAACCACGCCTGTGTTCGGGGGCAATTCCGGAAATTTCCTGTGTGGGCTCAATCTACACGCATTGCCCAGCGGCAGCAATTTCATTTTTGAAGGCAATTAATATTGACAAAATAAGGGCATTCACGTCAAATTGATCGATAATTGAGTTGTTGTGTTTTCTACGATTCGCTCTATTTTGAGCGGGGGAAGTGGTGAGTTGATGAATCCCGAAATTGTGATTGATGGCAAGAAAATTAACGCCGACAGCGATTGTTACGTCATTGCCGAATTGGGCAACAACCATGGCGGCAGTATTGAGGTGTGCAAGGAAATGATTAAAGCTGCCAAAGAGGCAGGGGCGGACGCTGTTAAATTGCAAAAGCGCGATAATCAAACGCTTTATACGCATTCCATGTTAAATAAGCCCTATGAGAATCCCAACAGCTACGGCGCGACATATGGCGAGCACCGCGAGAAGTTGGAATTGGATATTGACGCTTTCAAACACCTTCAAGAGTATTCCAAGCAGATCGGGATTACTTTTTTCTCTACTGCATTTGATATCAAGAGTGCGGACCAACTTGAGTCGATTAATGTTCCGGCATACAAGATCGCGTCCGGCGATTTGAAAACCATCCCCTTATTGAAGCACGTCGCTAAGTTTGGGAAGCCAATGATCATCAGCACTGGCGGCGCCAATATGGTGGACGTTGAGCGGGCGTTTAACGCTATTTATCCGATCAATAAGCAACTGATTGTGCTTCAATGTACGGCCGGATACCCTCCCGCATTTGAAGAACTCAATTTAAATGTGATCAAAACTTTTATGGAGCGTTTCCCTGTAATCGTGGGACTCTCCTCACATGACAGCGGCATCGCTATGGCTCTGGCATCTTACGTACTTGGCGGGCGCATGGTTGAGAAGCATTTTACTTTAAATCGCGCCATGAAGGGTACTGATCACGCGTTTTCTCTTGAGCCACAGGGTATGAGGAAAATGGTCCGCGATTTAAGACGAGTAAGGGTTGCATTAGGTGACGGCGTCAAAAAGCAATTTGAATGCGAAGCTGGCCCCATCGAAAAAATGGGTAAAAGTATTGTGGCCAATCGTAGCTTGCCTGCGGGGCATATTCTGACCGAATCAGACTTGGCGCTTAAGAGTCCTGGTGGCGGTACACCTCCTTATGAGTGGGACCAGATCATCGGCAAGAAGGTAAAGGTAAGTTATAAGGAAGACGATTCTGTCCGTTTGGCCGATTTGTCTTGATTCAAGTGTTTCAATTTCCCTCCCAAGATTGTCTTGTCAGGAAAGTTAAGCATCCAGAGCCAGAATTGCTGGCACTTCGGGTGATTAAATTTATCGTATTCGATTTTGACGGCGTATTTACGGATAATTCCGTTTATGTTGATCAAAATGGCATCGAGTCCGTCCGGTGTTCGCGACTGGACGGTTTTGGCATTTCGGCGCTTAAAGATTTAGGTCTACACCTCATGGTGCTCTCAAAAGAGAGAAATCCTGTGGTCTCCGCGCGCTGCTCGAAATTGAAGGTAGACTGCTATCAAGGTGTGGATGAGAAGGCGCAATTTTTAAGTCAGCATTTGAGCAAGCTAAATATTGAGCCGGCTCATGTGGCCTATGTTGGCAATGACATCAATGATGTCGGCTGCCTTCAAATGGTCGGATTTCCTATGGTCGTTGCCGACTCACACCCTTCTGTTATGCCGTTTGCTCGTTATATAACGCGGACGAATGGCGGTCATGGCGCTGTGCGTGAGATTTGTGATTTTATCGCGTCAGTTCGGCGTGACTTTTGATTCACAGTGTCTGATTGATAAAATTGTAATTCATCAATTGCCGGTTTTTGTCCGAAAAATGCATCCTTGCTCCAAGAATGGCGCTGTAGGCATCTTGGCAATCTATACATAGCTTGCCTTTATCATCAGAGCCATCCGGCAGTGGCATTAAGTCACAGTCGGTAAGGGGAAATCCTTCTTAGTCTAAAAATTTTTGTCTGGCAGCCGACTGATTTGACAAGGGCGTAATTTTAATGGGAACGAAATTATTTTCAGAGGTCGGGATCGTCAAAAATCCTTTGGCCGGAGGGGTAACGTAGAGAATTAAAAGTACAACGGGAATTCCGGCAGACGCCACTTTGGTCAATATGGAGCGATCGCCGCCCGCGCAAATGAGGGTCGACAGAAGTACCAGGAACATACCATCACAAACTAGGTGAACCGCCGGAACTTTTAGCGGTACTGGAAAATCAGTAATAAACATTGCGATGGCACTTATGAGCAGTAAAGTTAGCCCGGAATAAGCGACAATCGAATGCCCGTCCGTGCCCTTTTGATGTCGTAATCTGTTGGTGTAGATAAGGGGTAGAATAGCAAAAATGGCCAGAAAATAGAGTGACCAAACAATGATTTGCCTTGAGATCTCAGCATTGCCAGAAGCGGTATAGCCCCAAAGAACCGCGCTCGGGACCGCGATCCATAATATTGCCCGGCTGACTTTGAGTTCTTTAAAATTTGTAAAAACACCCCGCAATTTACACATAATTGTTGAAGGTACGGCGAACAAAATCATAGCAAGACCAACAGGCAAGTGATTAAGAAACCATGTGCTGTGCACCGCAGCCCAATCCTGGTTAAATTTCGGGAAGTCCAGTTGGATGAGATTTGCGCGTTGCGCGATGCCCGCCCATTGATATCCTGTCATCAAATAAGAAAAAGAGTCTGAAAGATTTGACGTGAACGTTGTCATCATTTTGCCGGTGGCTTCTACAGGGCTACCAGCAGCATTAAGAATTGATATGAACACGTAGACCGATCCGGCTGTGACTAATGCCGTCGCGGAGATTAGGGCTGGTTTACTCAATAGTCGTAATTTAAATTTTGGATTTGTTCGTATCGACATTGCAGCAACCGGACAAAACAGGGTCGCAAATAGTCCTGCAAGAGGAATATTTTTCAAACACTTATCGCTAAGAGAAACGTAAACAGCGTCATCGCGCCCCACCGGGCACGTAAAATAGCAATTGTTAGCTGTGTCGCTGCGAAAAAAGCAAAAGCGCCCGACGTGGATAAATTCCATCATCCTGACGGTGCGAATAGTCCCAGACCTAAAATGGAAACAGTTACAGCGGACCAAATTGCGGAGCGGTTGGCAATTTGCGAGATACCTTCGGCGACTGATAAAAAAGCGCATATGGTAAAATCTGTTGAAACGCGAAAAAACTAAAAATCCCGGGTTTTGGTATCAAACTGATGCCAATCATTTGAACCGCGAGGTTGAAAAAATGATACTTACACCATTCGGCTGGGAAAAGATTCGAGATACGCAGTCTCCCCGCATAGTCAGCAAAACGCATTTCCATGACTTGAGAGCTGTAATAACTTTAGTGCCGGTTGAATTGCAAGATTATTTCTGAGTCTTGATGGATAAGCAAGTTACGTTCTGGACTTAGCAGATACATCAAAATGGCGATCAGACCCAAAAGCGGCAAATGGACTCGCCATCTCTGTGCGGTAAGCCAAAAACCCTGTAACTGAACATTTGAAGCGCGAACGCAAACGATAAGCGCACACAGCAAAACAGATGTGACACTGATCATATGGCATGCTCCGGCATTAAAGTTCGCGAAAATGGCGATAATCGCGGCGGGTGAGGCAATGCCGGCAAGACTTTGCGTAAATAAGCCTTTGATCCCCAGGCTTCGACCAATGACGCTATGTACCAAGATGCTACTGGCTATAAGCGCGACATCCAAATTGTGTACAAACGCCATTAAAGACTCCCTGAATTATGGTTGCCCCAAATCAATCAAGGCATCGACATTGATGAGAACACCCTTTCTATGAGAAATTATGATGACCGTTGCTTTTCCGCGAAGTTTGAAAAGGGTGTCGGCCACTAAAGACTCAGTTTCGGGATCTAAATTAGACGTCGCCTCATCCAGGAGTAATATCTTGGGCTTATTGATCAGCGCCCGGGCAAGGGACAGGCGTTGCTTTTGGCCAGCGGAAAAGCCATCTCCATTTTCGTTTATCTCAAATTCCATTTGACCCGGCTTAGCCATCACATCGTCGTAAATATGAGCCGATTTAAGGCACGCGACGTAGTCTTCATGGCTTAAAACACTGTGGCTGCCGTAGGCTAAATTATCTTTTATCGTACCTTTAATTAAAAACGGCTCCGGGCCGACATATCCTATGTCTATGGGCTGTTTAAAAAAATCTGACGCGCGCATGGAATCAATGGTGACGGTGCCTTCGGTGGGATCTGCAATTCCAAGAATTAAATTAAGCAAAGTCGATTTACCGCAGCCGCTTCGGCCAATAAGTCCAAGTTGTTCGCCGGGCTTTACCGTGAAACTGAGTCCCTGCAGCACCATTTTACTATCTGCCGAGTACCTGAACCCTAAGTTGCTGACTTTGATTTCTGGCGGATCTTGAAGTTGGATTTCTGATTCACGACGGGAGGAGCTTACCTTTGCGTCGAATTGATCAAAATTGGATTCATTTTTCCAGTCCCTGAGATTGACTGAATCCGGTAGTGCGACGCCCGCCTTGCGGGAACGTTCAGAGATAGAATGAAAGTAATCAAATGATATCCGAAACTGAGGCCAAAGTTGAGCCAGGTTTCCCGCCATTGTTGACGTTGCGGTTACACTTCCGATAAAGCGATAAAACAAATAGAAAAATGTCAAAAACACGCCATTTTCCGAGGGCCAAAAAAAACGATTGCAAAGAACGATAACCATCAGAAGAAATATCCCTAATACAGATGGTATCGCGTTCAGAAGCAAGGTGATTGATCCTGAGTGGACGTACTTTTTTGAGTAGTTCGTCGCGTGATGAATCAGGTTTCTGTATTCTCGTTGCTGGCTTCTTAATATTTTGACTAATAGCCAGTTATTTGCGATTCGTTGAATTCCATTGACGAGACGTAATTGCTCTCGTGGCACCGTGGACGCGATCTTTTTGACCTCAACCCCTAATGCGGTCACGAAAATTCCAATAATCAGAAAGCCGCAGATTCCGACTATTGCAAGCTTTGGAGCGATAGCGAAAGTGTATACTAAAAGAAAAAGAGTCAGAACAAGATTATTGCAGGTAAACGCCAGGATATTTACAAACCGCGCGCCGCGAGGTCCGATTTCGGACACGCGCAGACTCATGTCGCTCGCGGAAATAAATTTCTGGTCATCACTAAGAAGCATGTCGTGAACTGCTAAAGAACGCAGCCGATAGTTCAGAAATTCAAAAGACATTGTATTGCTGAGGCCTGACACGTATTGCAGTAGGCCCTTCATTATGGTGGCGATTGACAGTAGGCCGATGGTCTCCGCGAGATTAGGAACATAGCCCTTGAGAAACGAAGGAAGGGGCACCTCGTCGGCAGATATGCCAATTTGTGCGAGAAGTAGCTGAATTCCAAACGCGCTGGCTAGTTCCGTGACAGATACTAATGCAGAGGCTATTAACCCAAAAAATATCCATTTGGCTGTAGTGGGCCCGATGTAGTCCAAGAATCGGCGCGCCGTTAGAAACGCGGCGGACAAACTTCGAGGATTTAAATGAGGTGGCGAACCTGAGCCAATAGGCATCGTCGGAGTCTTCATGGCTGAGTACTGTATGAATTAATAATTGTATCCTGATCAAACATCTTTGAAGCTCTCTCTAGGTCCTCCGGAACGTCTACACCAAGTGACTGAAAATCAACGGGAACCATCGTAATTTTCTCACCGTGTTCCAGGACCCGGTTCATGTCGACAGATTCAATAATTTCCAAAGGAGTTGGTGGCATTTCGCTATATTCAAAAAGAAACTCGCGGGTGAAAAATATCATGCCAAGCTGCCGCCACATGGGCATTGGTTTACTATATTTTTTGCGAGACGGAATTGGTTCCCGGGAAAAATAGAGTGCCTCAGACTTAAGATTCAAAACTACTTTTACGTCATTCGGGCTTTCAAACCTGTCAGTGGTGGTGATCGGAGACATCAGGTTGACGACCTTCGTGCCGGGCTTTTTGCTGAACGGCTCTACTCCGCGATCAAGCATCTCGGGATGGACCAAGGGCTCATCTCCCTGGACCATTGCGACGATGTCGAACTTAGAGCCAGTCTCGCGCTCCATATGCTGGAGCGCTTCTGCCGTGCGATCGGTGGCGCGTTCATGAGTATCGGCAGTCATGACGGCTTTTCCGCCAATGGATTTTATGTAGTCAAAAATTTCCTTATCACACGTCGCCACATAGACTTCAGAAAGGCATTTAGCCATTTTAGTCCGCAAGTAACAGTGCCCGATCATCGGGATGCCGCGGATCTTAGCCATAGGCTTTCCGGGAAACCTGGTGGCTGCCATTCGTGCGGGGATAATCGCGACAACTTTCATGACGTCTCCTTATAGAGTCAATGACCTGCTTTTGCGTCAGCAAAAGGCTTTCGGCAAGCGTTATCAAGCATCCGGATATCAACGCTGTAAGCAATCATCCGGTAACCGTCTTGCTTAGCCTGGTTTAGTTTATTTAAATCCGGCTCGACCACGTGAATACCGGGCGCCACACCGGAAGCGCCGCCTACGGTTCGAATGGTTTCTAACGCGGCAAGAAATTCCGGCGCCTCAAAATCACCGGGTCGCCCAAAAGAGCCGCTCAGGTCATATGGCCCCACCATAAACGCGTCAATCCCCTCGACAGATAAAATCTCTTTAAGGTTTTTAACAGCGTCCTTATGCTCAATTTGTACGACGACGATAGCGTTTTCCGCCAACCAATTTCGGTAGTCTGCAAAGCCATGACCATACTTTTGTGCCCGTGCCAGGCCCACCCCGCGGCTACCCTTGGGCGGATAGTAAACCGCGTCTACAGCTGAACGTGCCTCCGCGGCGGATTTTACGTTGGGAACAATAACGCCGTGTGCGCCGGCGTCCATCACGCGCTTAATTTGTACCGCATCGTTTGATGAAAGCCTGACAAGAGGGGACACATTCAGTAAGTCAATCGTGCGAATCATTTCCTGTGCTTCGGCAAGATCAATGACAGAGTGTTCAAGATCAATAGTAAGCCAATCGTAGCCAGCACGTGCCATCATTTCAGCGATCGCGGGACTTCCGAGGGACATCCAAGATCCGATGACCGTTTGTTTGGACCTCAGTTTTTGTTTCAAAGATTGCTGGCTCATCATGCTTTCTTTCAGATTAGAGGCGGTAATTTTCCATTGTCGGCATAGACGGTAAGTACATCAGATTTTTCGTGCACTAAATACTTATATTGTCCGCCGCTTGCCGCTACAAGCGCAATTCCGCCTGCCACATCCCAAATCCTGATCCGACGCTCAAAATAGGCATCTCCCCGACCTGCCGCCACATAGGCAAGTGATAGTGCGGCCGATCCCAGCATTCTGACTTTTTTAAAGTCCCGCACAAGCTCCAAAAAATTTGCCACAGCGGCGTCTGTAAAATCAGTGGCAACGGGAAATCCGGCAAAAACAATCGCATTGTCTCGGGATGTTGATCGACTGACTTCAATTTTTCGGCTATTGATGCTCGCCCCATGGCCGACAATGCCGGAAAATAACTCACCGCGATTAAAATCGTACACAACACCAAGAAGCGGCTTGCCATCAGACCAAAGTGATATGGAAACAACACAGATAGGAAGACCTCTTGAGTAGTTGACCGTGCCATCGAGAGGATCGACAAACCAAATGGGGCCTGATTTAAAGTCACCGCCTGCTTCCTCGCTTAAAATTGGAAAGCTTGAGCCTGCACGGATCAGATCAAGAATTATTTTCTCTGCCTCAGTATCAGCACGTAATTTAGTGTCACGGTTCTTTGTCGATGTGGCATCCAAAGCCTCACGGCGCAGAAGATACTTTCCCGCGCTCGTTGCGGCGTTTTCCGCCAGAAGCAATATTTTCGATAGATCCTCAATTGTCAGCATGGACGTCCCACGACGGTCACTGGTCCACCGTCCCCGTTTTGTACCAATATTGGCAACGCAATCACTTGCTTAAGATTTTGTCCACATGCCGAGAGTTTTAAGTCCTCAAAAATTGATATGGGAGATGTAGGATGGCTTAGAAAAGCCTGATGTGCCTCACGGCCTAATGCACGGTGCTGAAAAGCAGTCAGCGAGATAAAATCAAAGCCGATTGCCCTGACCGACGGGCGGTGAGCGCGCAACCACACGGCAAGCTCTGGTGAAAGGCCGGGGTTATGCATCCAATAGGCTTCTTTCGAACGCCTGGCCTCAAAGCCTGTTTTCAGCAAAAGTAACTCACAATCCATAGGTATTTCGTCGCACCATGCGCCAGCAGATATGATCTCGTCGCTATTGGCGGGAATCGACACGACGGTTACACGATCAAAGACCCAATGACTCGCGGCATAATCAGAAATCGTCGCTCCCAAGGCACTAAAGTGCCTTGGACAGTCTACGTGACTGCCAACGTGATTATTAAACGTCCAAAGTTCACTGTTACTGGAGTCACCTTTATCGATGGATCTCACCAATTGACGCGAAAATGCAGAGGCCCCGCCGAATCCGGGTGTATCGACATCAAGTGTATGACTTAAAAAAAACCAGTCTTGTTTCATCTGATAAAAACTTTGTCAAATAAGCGGCACATTAAGTTGGTGTGTCCCGAAGCTGGTATTTGGTTTGCCAGTCCTTGTCCGCGCAGTAGATTTTATAAACGAGTTCCATCGTTTTAAACGCGTCTTTCGAGGAGCCAAAAGCTACTGGGCTGTTACCATCAATAGACCTTACAAAGTCTGCAATCTCGTCACGCCACGACGGATCTTCGTTATAACGAATCATGACTTCTTTGGGGTCACCGGAATCATCGGGATTTGCCGAGACAATGGTTATGGTCTCGGCGCCGTAGCTTTTGGTGCCGGAAAGAATTCCAGAAAGAATAATGGCGCCTTTGGTTAGCGTGATTTCCAAATGAAAACGATGGCGCCATTGGGTGGCCGAGGAATGTAAAAAGGCGACGACGCCCTCTTTATTTTTCATGAGTGCATAGGCGTTATCTTCGACATCGTGATGCCAAAAGGAATTGGAGACGAAGCTGTGAATTTCATTAAATTCACCGCCAAAGAGGCGAAGCATATCGACCATGTGAATGCCTTGGTCGAGAAGTATACCGCCACCCGCAATGGCGCGTTTTGTGCGCCAGTCTGAGTTAAACCCGACAATTTTACTCTTTCCGTAGGTGCCTTTGATATTCAGAACAGCGCCGAAGTCTCCGGACTTGATGACCTTTAAAGCCTCTCGAACCGAATCATGGTAGCGGTGATTAAACCCGTACATCAGTTTAAGCTGTGGATGCTGCTTCTCGACACTCATGACCATTGCGATATCGTCCAGGTCCCGGCCGGGCGGCTTTTCGCAGAAAACATGCATTCCGCGTTTCAGGCCTTCTGCGGTCACTTCTGCGGCAACATCGTTAGTGAGGCAGACGAACAGAACGTCGGCTTTTTCTCTTAAAAGCTCATGATAGGATTGGCTAAATTTGACGCCGTCCTCAAATTGTCCTGATTCGGAAAATTGCCGATCACACACAGCAACGGTTTGTAGTCTCGGGTGAGAGTCAATATATTGGCGTCGTTTCTTACCTACGACCCCGTAGCCCGCTATGGCAACTTTGAGTTTTTGATTGTCCATCGTTCACGACTCCAAGGCGGCCAAACTGGTGCCGACATCCGGGCAGTTAGTTTTTAATCCAAATTTGATTGTAGGACTCACCGGGGCCTTTTCGAATCAATGTAAAACCCGCCTGAGACAAAATCTCATTTACTTTTCGCGTAGAAGAGACAAAAGCCTCGTGTATTTCGATTAAAATAGTTTTACATCCCGGATCAGAAATTGTTTCCCTAGCACCTTCAAGAATTAAGTGTTCAATGCCGTCAACATCAAGTTTGATAAGCCGGGGGCGTTCCGGGATGATGCCTTGAGCAATCAAATAATCCAAAGAAAAACCACATGTTTTATAGGAAAAGACTTTGGCTAACTGCTTGCCGTCCTGACCGTAATCTGCGCCGAACGTCGACAGCGCGGCTCCTTCCGCGGTTGATTGCAGGTTGAAATCAGCGAAAGAGTTTTTATCCGTAAGTGGATTCGCGATGATATGAGTTTTGTTTGAGAGGCCATTCAGCGAGATGTTTTTAGCCAGCAGACTCAAATTGAATACTGAGGGCTCAAATGAGTAAACTCGACCTGACTGCGTCTTCCCATAATAAACGGAGTACAGTCCGACGTTCGCTCCGATATCAAAAAAAGCACCGTCGCCTCCGAACTCATCAATCCATTCCAGTGTTTCCGGTTCCTTGCTGGAAAAAGACGCTGCCCGGTAGCTACATAGGGCGTTGGGTGTGAAGAAGCTCAATTCAACCCGGCTCCCGTTTGGCTTCAGGTGGGTTACGAATGTCGTGAGGCTTTGGACTCTGAGCAGTTGGAGTTCGTCCCAAACATGCTTAAGGCTTGGTCTGATAAAACCCAATATAAAAGAAAACGTCTCGCCTAACAAATTGAAGGTGTAAAGTGGCGAAAGTATAAACTGACGGATATAAAATCTCGGCAGCAATATGGGCGATGTCATAGAAATATCCCTAAAATTATAATGCCGACACTCTACCTAAATCATTCCGGCAGGCAATTGCCATTTTGGGCCTTCATGCAGCCGACGTCCGGCAGCGTTCCTTTTTTCTATACTATCAACTACCTCTCGTAGTAGCATGCCCGGTCTCAATGCGTGGGACGAAGTGAGGGGGTAATGATGCTTGTTTCTAAACCTGCAAGAGCTCTATGGCGACGGACCCGAAAGGTTTTTGAGCAAAAGAGTATAAAAGTTTTACATGAAGCATTGGCGGCACTTCCCGACGATACGTCTATTTCGCTTTTGGATATTGGGGCCGCAGGAGATATCGAGCCACGGTGGAAGAAGGTTTCATCATTGCTCGATTACACAGGTTTCGAACCCGACCGGCGTTCAAATGCGGAGTTAATCGAGAAGGGCAGTATTTGCAAAAGTTATAGAATCATTCCAAAGGCAGTATGGGACGAAGAAGGTATTATAAATATCAATCTTTGTAAGAAGCCGATGGTGTCGTCGCATTTTATGCCGAATAGAGAGTTTCTTGATAGGTTTAAGGATTCTGAGCGTTTTAATATAGAATCAAATGTTTCTGTTGAAACGACGAGACTGGATGATTTGGGGATCAAAAATTCGGATTTTATTAAAATAGATATCCAAGGCGGCGAGCTTCATGCGCTTAAAGGTGCTACAAAGCTTCTTAAAGATACAATCGGTCTTGAGTTGGAAGTGGAATTTCTGCCGTTGTATCAGAAACAGCCGCTTTTTGGGGAATTGGTGGAGTTTCTAGGCGAGTTTAATTTTGAATTTATTGATTTTGTGGCTCTGTGCAGATGGGAGCGGGCTGCCCATAATGGGTTTGGGCAATGCGTTTTTGGCGACGCATTGTTTCTAAAGTCTCCCGAACATCTTATTTCTTCCGAAGGCGCAAATAGGCCGACTATTTATAAATACTTGACAATTTGCTTGATTTATAATCGATTTGATTTGATTGACAAAACGCTGGCAATGATCGACTCGCTCCAATTGGCAAAACTGGCAGCGTTTATTGAAAAATTGGAGCCGCTGCGCCGCAAACAAAAACGAGCTCAGAAAATTTCAAAAATCGCGTCAAATTTATTGAATGTATCCGGGCATGAATATCGATCTCATTTGATGTACTGATTTTAAAGAATTTTGCTTGCCAGAAAGCGCGTTGGTTCCCCGCGCTTTTTGCTCGGAGGTTCTGGAGTGAAATTTGTCGCTGTTGATCCCGGGTTGTCCGACTTCAAGGGCCCGTATTTTCACTTTGAGCATCGCGATATAGGGCGTCCCGGATGTGAGTTTCTTGATTTACGTCCGGTGCTGAAATCCCGGGAAAAAAAATGGCTTGATGATCTGGTGAGCTGGCACAAGGAACTTTCATCGGTCGCCTCGAAAATTACAAGCGGTTGGTGGTATAGTCAGGGATCTCGATTATTAGCAAATTATCCAAACGCGTTGCAGGATTTTTATATTTCGTTGGCTATATCAGACTTCGCGCGATCGCGCGGGTCGCAGTGTAATTATCTGGTCGGGTACTCAACCTTAGTTTTTCAAATTCTGGCAGACATGGGCTATGAAGTTGAACGAAGCCCCCCCAAGCCCCATTTCGCTTTTGACGTGTGGAAGAACTTTAGAGCTTTTGCGTCACAAACAATGGGCATTCTAAGAATGGTCAGGTTGTTTAAACCATCGGCGTGGAAATCGCTTCGTCCTGCCTCCGTTATTATTTATTCACATATTGCCGGGTTAGCAAAAGATCCGGCCGCAGGGGATCACTTCTACGGCGAGATGTTTCAGAGCCTTCCCGGTCTCACTGATGACGCGAAGCTTTGGCTTTATTTTAACGACGCGCAGGTGCCTTTGACGCAAGACGTGATCAATAGGCATTCAAAGCGTCTCGGATCGAGGGTCTTGATCCTTCAAGAGTTGGTCTCCCCGTGGATTGCGCTTCAGGCGATTTTCGGCGCGATTTTTTTCCATTTTCAATTGATGCGCATTAAGCATGTTATTCCCCCACTTTCTAGTGGTGGCCAGAGTAGCCGTCGGGCAGCACTGGAGTTCTACCGCGTATCGGTTCAGCAGCATTGGCCGATTTTTGAGCTTGTTCTTGGCCTGGTTATGGGGAAATTGGTCTCCAAAACGGGTGCACGACGAGTCGTTTACCCATACGAGGAGAAGCCCCTTGAACGATCGCTCAATGCAAACGTTCGGAGCATTGGCGGGTCCGTTAGAACGATTGGTGTTGCGCACGCGATTCATAACGCTGTTCACTTATTTCTAAGAAGTAATGCGTCGCAGGCCCCTGGATGTCTGATGCCCGATTATGTTGTGACGACCGGTGAGGGGGCCTCTGAAATTCTGGAGTCTTGGGGAAGGATGCCTAGAGACAAGCTAATTGCAGTTGGGAGCAAACGATTTTGTCATCCGATTTCGAAGACCCATTTTGGCCCTGAAAGCGCTCGGAAATTGAAGGTTTTAGTTCTCGCAGGATTACCTGATGAGTTGCCCACTTTAGCGGCATGGGTGGATCAAGCTCCCGGTCTCTTTCATGGGTGTGAGCTCGTCGTCAGGAAGTACCCCTATTCTTGGCATGCAGAGCAGGATGCGGGTATCGCTAGAATTAAAGGGGCAGGAGTCGATGTTCGGCAAAATTCGGATACACTTCAAAGCCAGATTGCGACGAGTGATGTTGTGCTGTTTTGTGCCTCATCTTCTGGCTTTGAGGCAATGTTATCGGGAGTTTTCACCATTCAGTGCCGTTTCAGCTCATACGTCTCGTTTGCTCCGCTTGCATATGATTTGATCAAAGGCGAGGCCCCTTCCAGTCGGGATCCAGATGAGCTGAATACGCTGTTACTGTCAGTTAGAAATATGAACTTGGCCGAATATTCAGCAGCGACAAGCCGTCAAATACAATTTGCCAAGCGGCTTTATTCACCTGTCGATAAGGATAAATTAGGTAGTATTTTGACTCATTAATTGGTCGGTCTATATCAATGTCAGGGCTTTTTTTACCGGCTCGCACAAGGCAATTATCTCATTGCAAGGTGGCGGAATCGGCTTTACTGTACGTCACATAGTTATATTGGCGGGAGTGCGGATGGGTGTGCCTGAGTCCCCAAATTT
>JBILMN010000240.1:0-3835 GCA_044375465.1 Oligoflexales bacterium
ATCGGAATCGATACGCCATTACGGGGTATTTCCGGAGGAATGACTGTAGAAGTGGAAACGACAAGGGAATATACGGATGAAACTAGCTACGAGTGGTACGATAAGTGCCCGCCAGAAGGATGTGAAATGGGCCATACAGAACTTCTCTATACTGCAAAATGCGAAGTTTGCTTTGATTATAGAAACATCAAAGATTTTGCGTTCCACATATTTGGCAGTTCTGCCGGGACTGTAATACAGAAGGACAATAAGATCTGTGCGGCTAGCGGATTTAAAGCTCCTACCTTTGTAGGGGCTGTTTGTGACATGCGTGCGGCAGAGCAGGAAGCTAAAATATGGGCGCGTCTGTGGCCGAAAGAAAACAAAGGCGGAGGTCTGAAAGTATCGGCGGAGAGTATTTGCAGCGAAGCTGAAGAGATGCTGAGAAGGCATATCTATGCCAAAAAAGGAGGCGCGGTATGTCTCAGAGATGAAGATTGCGGTCCTCCAACATTTGCAAAGGAAGTGCTTAGGTGCGAACGGATACGTGGAAGTAACACATGCATGCGCAAGACTATAGAAGGCGGTACGTGTGGTAGTTTTGGTACTGCGCCATGCGATAAAGGCTTGCGCTGCTTTAATAATGTCTGCATCAGTGGAATGGGTGGTAGGAGGCGTTGACCGCGATCGGAATCCTAGGTCTCATAGGATTTCAAACCTGCCTTCACGCTGTGTTATTCACAAAAGATGGCAGGTCTCATTCTCGAAGATAGCCCCCCTAGATTGCGGACTATTTCGCAAATGCAAGGGCTTTAGAAGCGCGTTAAACTATTAGGAAGGTCCTGCCCTCCATTAAGAGAGTCAGACACCTCAAAATACTCGAAGCACTTCTAATGAAGTGACTTGCTAGATTCGCGATTTATCCCTTAAAATCGCAATAATATTATTGTATTAAAATAAATCCTCAGGTCCCTGCGGATAGCCTCCGATACTTCTTGGAGGAGGCGCGGATGTTGCGAGCGAAACCTAGAATCTTGATGCCGTTGATCATGGTGACGCTGAGCGCTTGCGGGCGACCTTCGGATCCAAAGGTGGACCTCAGGAACGATCTATTGGGCGACACGGCCTCTGATCCAAATTGCAAAAAAGGCCAATGTCAACCGATCGAGTTTTCGTTGGTCAATGGCAGTGGTGAGCCGCTTGAAAGTGCTATAGCCCAGGGTGTCGTGGGTCAGCCCGTGGAGTGGGTCGTCAAGGTGAAGACAGCCGCTAAAAGTCAGAGAATTAAGATTGCGGTCATTCAGGCACCGCAGTGGATGCAAAAAAAATCGTCAAGTGAGCCGGGGTCCATGGTATTGATGGGCACGCCTGCAGAATTTGTCTCGAAAAGCCAGGTGATCATTCTGGCCAGAGATATGGCGCAGTGTGCCGCGATGGAGAGCACTGCCAAGGACTGCCTCTCACCAGACAAATTATTTGATGAGTATGACCGAAAAATCAATTTTATGTTCTCCATTGCTGCTGGTGGCACGGACAATCAGGGCGGCAGCGGCGGTGGTTCATCAAACAATCTGACTCCAACACCACCACCACCAAATGAAAATTGCAAAAATAATGGCAGTCTTCTGGGCGCGATTGCTGGGAAAATCCCATTTATTGGCGGGCTTTTTAATAAGGGCTCCGGTTGCTAAGTGCATCACATTCAGGTTAATCTTCGGCCCTGACCTTACGGAATCAGGGAGCTTTTTATGTCACCAGAACGCCAGCCGCATGTCATTCATCGGGCAAAGGAAATATGGCATGTGGTACGACGAGGTCCAAAAAATTCATTGGAATTTGTCGCGATTGCGGACGGAGCGCTCGCCTTAGATCAATCGGGGCGACTGCTCGGTGTCGGCAGGGCCTCAGAGTTTCGCTCCTTGCACGCGTCCGCGGCGTCACCTATTGAGGTGATCAATCATGGAGAGGGTATCTTGATTCCCGGATTTGTGGATGCCCATGCGCACTGTCCCCAGATTGATGTTATGGGTTCCGGAGGGTGCTCCCTGTTGGAGTGGTTGGACCTCTTCGTGTTTCCAACCGAAGCAAAATTCAGCCAAGAGTCTATCGCCCGTGACGGTGCACGTCGCTTGGTCAGAGAATTTAAACATCACGGTGTCACTACGGCTGCCGTTTTTTCCAGCGTCCATGCGGTGGCAGCGGAATGTTTGTTTTCTGAGTTTGATACGGCCGGTTTGCGTCTGGTCACTGGTAAAACCTCCATGGATGTTGGGGCGCCGGCAGGTGTTTTGCAGCCTGTGATTGCTGACATTGAGGATCAGCAAGCTTTGATCGCGCGCTGGCATGGGAAATCCGGTCGCTTGCACTACGCCATAACCCCCCGTTTTGCACTGAGCTGTTCGCGGGAGATGATGCGAGCATTGGGTGATCTACGAGAACGAAATCCCGGCTGCTACGTGCAAACGCATATTAGCGAGACCAAGGATGAGGTGGCAGCGGTCAAGAGTGTCTGGAAGGATTGTCGCGATTATCTTGCTGTTTATGCGGACCATGGATTGATCGGTGGCAAAACGCTTTTAGCGCACGGCATCCACCTGACAGATGGTGAGCTGGAGCGGATCGTCCAGTCCAAATCAAGCATCATACATTGTCCGACCTCCAACACGTTTCTCGGTAGTGGGCTGTTTCATCTCAGGCGCACCCGGGATGCGGGTGCCAGGGTTTGTTTGGCGTCAGATATTGGCGCCGGAACAAGTCTATCGCCCTGGCAGACCATGCTTGAGAGCTATAAGGTGCAATCTTTGCTTGGAGAGCATCCCAAGGCCAGCGAGCTCTTGTACCTCGCCACGTTGGCAGGGGCTGAGGTGTTGGGCATGGATCAGGATTTTGGTTCTTTTGAACCCGGAAAGTTCGCTGACTTTGTGGTGATCAACCCCGCCCAAAAACCCCTTCTGGCCGAACGTATGGCCGCGTCTAAAGACGCGGAAGAAAGACTCTTTGCCTGTATCACCCACGGCGATGATCGTTTGACACAGTCGGTGTTTGTCGCTGGTCAAAAGATCTATGAACATCACTGAGCGGCGCTGGCTTTGGCTGGCGTTAAAGTGGTTCCTTCCGTGACAGCCAGGTGTGGCATTTTTTGCTCGGGTATCGGTCCGGTCAGTGTTCTAAGGAACGCATGAATATCTTGAACGGCTTCCGGGCTTAGGTCCTTGTTCAGCTGGACCTTGGCCATGACGCGGATCGCTTCATCGAGTGAAACGACTCGTCCGTTGTGAAAGTATGGAGCGGTGATGGCAACATTGCGGAGAGTCGGAACGCGGAACATGTGCGCGTCGGATTCCTGTTTCGTGACTTCCTTGCGTCCTTCATCGGCCAAGAAGTCATACTTTTTCACATAGTCATTATCCGTAAACATCGGAAAGCGCTGAAAAAAAGCTGTGCCTTGGGGCAGCTGCGGTCCGGAAAAGTTGGGTCCGGAGTGACAGCTGACGCAGCCGGTCTCGACAAATGTAGCAAAGCCTTTTTGCGCCTGAGTGCTGATGGCTTTGTTGTTGCCTTGGGCCCACTGGTCAAAGGCCCCGTTTGGTGTGATCAAAGTGCGTTCGTAAGCAGCCATGGCTTTCGCGTAATTATCGATATTCACGGGATCTTTGCCACCGAAAACCTTTGCAAACTGGGTGCGGTAACCTTCGATGCTTTTTAATCGCTCCACCACGGCATCGGTGCTGGGCATGGCCATTTCAACCGGATTGAGTAAAGGACCAGTAGCCTGATCCTCCAAAGATGTCTTACGTCCATCCCACATCAAAGCAGAGAGGAATGCCGCATTGAAAACGGTTGGTGCACCGCGGTC
>JBILMN010000241.1:0-3793 GCA_044375465.1 Oligoflexales bacterium
CGAAAGACGTCTTGCCTACCAAGCCTCCCCAGAAGTGATCTTTTGCCTCTTGTCCGTAAGGGGGCATCGTCTTGAAGAGTCCGTATGATAAGTTCTTGCGCAGCGTAATGCTGGCAACGGATAAATGGAGTCAGGGATTCAGGAGCGCGCCGGTTATCGAGGCAATAAACCATCCCTGAAACTGGTGGGATGTGAGATTTTCACAGCAAAAATGATCCTCATCAGATGTCTGCAATGTCGCTCGCAAATCCGACGATTCTGGCGCCATGAATGATAGGTCAGAATTTGTGAAAAGGTCAGGACCGCATCGTTTGGTCATGTAGCTTCAAATTCGAGTCCTATCAATTAGTTGCAATCAAGCCATGCAAAGAACTCCGCGTGACGCGCCTTTATGTCACCCATGATCACCGCATGAAGCAGGATCTTGTTGCAGTAATATCGCTGCAAATTTTTTGGAGGACCTGGCGGTCTTTTTGCTGCCATTTTTAATAGGTGTTGCAACTGCTGCGCGGCATCTTCGTCACTTAGATATGCCTCGTGGTTCTTAGTAATGGGACGAACTCCTTGGATTCCAAGTTTTCTGAATGGACCTTGAATCGCGGTTGATTCGATGATTGTCGTTAACTTTTGGCTCAAATTGAATCTTAGCCATGGCGACATAATCCATTCCCCGTCACTAAGTTGGGTTATATCTCTCGCATTAGCGTATGCATAGAAGGTTAAATCATCGTTTCCATTTGGCGGCCAATGACGAGGCATTGGCGTAGCAAGAATCTCAAAATTCCACGACGGTCTAAACTCCCTTGTACTTGCTTCCGCTTCTCCAATGATCGGCAATTGTTTTACCAGCGTGGGCTTGATCCATTCCGCCTCGGCCGCCTTATTCATTTCATGCAAATAATCTTTGGGAAATCGTGTTGCCATAGTCTCTATCGGAGCCTTTTCGGCTCCTTTTATTTTATCTTTGCTGTGATGACCGTCCCAGCTACAGCTTGGGAAAACCAATAAAGACAACATAACAAAAGGCGCAATTCGTTCCATCTAAGGATTCCCTGATTGATGTGACTCAAGAAGGGTAACAGATTTCACCCGAAAGGTAAAAAGACCTCCCTTGTAAAAATTTTTCGATGATGCCCCCTAACTAATTTAACCGCAGGTTATCACATCAACGCCCTCTGTACTTGTCCTGCGGGCGCGAACATCATCGGCGGAATCCCTTTTCCCTATGAAGGCGCGCGACGATTCGTCGAGCCATTATCGAGAAAAAGTAACTTCGCGGCAGCTTGCTGCCTGACCGCCTTTCTAGATCTTGTGATTGGTTGGCGATGATGCTACCGTCTCCTTTGCGTGAGATTCTTGAGCACTATGAGTTGCACTATGATTTGCGCTATGAGTTGAACTATGAGGAGGTCGATGATGATGACGATTTTTAAGAGGTTCGTGAGGCGTACCAGTTTGAGTGGGGCCATTGTCTTCGGAGTGATGACGGCGATGACCATCTTGACTGTTGGCGGGGTGGCGCCGAAAGTTGTCCGGGCCGCGGAAGCATCCGGCACCGTGGGCCAGCCGGCGCCCACTTTTGCCGCAAAAAATCAGGATGGCAAAGACTTTAAGTTAGAAGACCGTAAAGGTCAGGGTTACACGGTGTTGTTTTTTTATCCCAAGGCCGGAACCCCGGGTTGCACCAAACAGGCCTGCGCATTTCGTGACGCCATCAAGGTGATTCGCAATGAGGGTGCCGAAGTCTACGGCATCAGTGCAGATGATGTGGCGGCCCAGAAAAAATTCCACAGTGAGCACAAGATGACATTTGATCTGATCAGTGACGCAGACGGCAAAATCATCGCAAAATACGGCGTCAAGATGCCGGTGGTCACGATGGCCAAGCGGCAGACTTTCATCCTGGACAAGGATCTGATCGTGCGGAAACATTTTGAAGACGTGGATCCATCCCTTGATGCTAAGAACGTCGCGGCCGCAATTGCCGAACTCAAAAAACTCGCTCAGGCGTCTCCCGCAAAGAAGTAATATTTTAGGGTTGATCTGTTATAATAAAATGGCAGGGAGGCTTCCATGGAACGGATTGCCATTTATTACCGCGTATCAACTGACAAACAGGATCTTGATAGCCAGAAAGTCGCGATCGAACGCTGGCTGTCAGACCTGCCAAAGCAGCCTAAAACCGTCCACATCGTCCAAGATGAGGGTGTGTCGGGTAAACATGAAAACCGCAAAGGCTACCGTGAGCTTCTGGGATTGGCCGTGAACCGCCGGATTGATACGATTGTGGTCTACCGCTTGGATCGACTCAGTCGTAATGCAACCGTGGCAATCAAAACTCTGCTGGAGCTTGATGAGTATGGGGTCGGGTTCATCTCTGTGACGCAGCCTGTGCTCAATCTTGGTCATGCCAACCCTTTTCGTCGCACCATGTTGGCGGCATTTGCCGAGATCGCCGAGATTGAGCGTGATACGATCGTGGCGCGGGTGCGCAGTGGGCTTGAGGCGGCCAAAAAACGCGGGGTCACTCTGGGAGCTCCGGTGAAGGTGAATGATCATCGGGTGGAGCGGGTGCGTGAGCTTCGAGCCGCGGGACTGAGCTACCGAGATATTGCCGAGGAGCTTGATATGTCGGTCGGTTCGGTCCACAAGGCGATGAAAGAGTTAGCCTTAGACGCTGTAGACAAATTCGGGTCTGAAAATCCTGCAGGAAATGAATAACCGGATCCTTGCGGTTCCCATGAGTCCACGGAGCTGATCAAGGCATCCTGTGGATGGTTTAAAGTCGAACATTATTGAAAATATTAATATCTTTATAAAAATACACTGATATTTTAAAAGAATCAGAATGACTTCCACAGCTTATGGGACGGTTTTGATTGAAAATTCTTACGTTCTGTTTCATAGTCTCGCCTACCAGAAATCACGGATCAAATTTTATGACAGGACTCACGAATGATGCGCGCGACAGTTGCTTTATTGTACACGGTAATGTTTACCTTGGTTTCCACGGCTCTTACGATGGTTGGTGCAAGTACAGCTGACGCCAGGCCAGTCATTATATTTAGCGGCGGTTTTGGCTCATGCTTTGTGGCCGGTTACACGTCGGAAATCAAGGCATCAGCCCAGATGGATGAGTTTGTCGAGCGTGTACGGGCAGAAACCGGACAGGATCCTGCGCAGATTCGTACCTGTTATGCCTTTGGTAGTGATCAGATCTACGTTTCCTCGGATGCTTTGGGGACTGACAGCGAGACCATGACTCGTGAGGGGTTTCACCAGGTGGTACAGCAGACGGTGAGCGTGGCTAGTGAGGGGCAAGGTCCTGCCTCAGTCAAAATTTACCTCTGGGGCCAGTCGCATGGTGGGTGGACGGCCATGGATCTGGTGCGGAAAGTCTCCGGACTCAATTACAGAATATTGATGACAGTGGACCCCATCAGTGTCGAAAACTGCGGGCCGGCGGTGTTCTCCGGTGGTGTTTTGACGGGATATGCACCGGGGTGCAATGAGGCTCCTGCCGATATGCGGCCATCAGGCAAAACCATTGCGGGTCGCGTGGGACGCTGGGTCAACTGGTATCAAACCCAGTTTCCGCATTTACACTCAGACAAGATCCCAAGTGCCCATGAAAATATTTTCCGCTCCTATGAGGATGACTTTTGGAATTTGGCCGGAGCGCACGGTATGATCGAGGTGGATCCTGAGGTCTGGAAGGACATTGGGCAACGCGTGATCAGTGATTTGCGCGCACATTAAGGTGCACCAATAAAGTGATTGGGTTGGTCCGAGA
>JBILMN010000242.1:0-3783 GCA_044375465.1 Oligoflexales bacterium
TGAACAGGAGTTACCGCGTCGTCGGGGGCCATGGATTGTTGCGTGCAAACGGGCAAAGAAGCTCTGATGTCGCGCGGGATGGTGTAACCGGTGAAGGGATTTTTGGGGATCTAACGCTGGGATTGGGTTTGGTCGCGCGGCTTCTTGGGTGGGGTAGGGGCGGTGTTTTGACGAAATATAGCACAGATAGGACTTGCTTAAAAAAGAGATAGCTTTGTTCGTCCTATCCCCGAGGCGGCAATGTCAGGGGGCCGATATTTTCGCCACGATGCCATCTAATTTATCCGCGGTTGACACTAAAAATAGCTTCATCGCTTCAATCTGATCATTGGAAATGCCTGGATCAGACTTTTTAACGGCCGCGAAAAACACGTCATTATCGATCTGCATGTCAGGTGAGGCGGCGAAGATCTCCTTCCATAGCGATATTATATTAAAATCCGGACGGCTTTTGCCGATGGTATCGACAATCAGAAGCTGCAAGAACTCTCCACAATGATAGGGAACCCAGACCAGACTTCCATCCGCGGCCGCGTCTATCACCCGCTTGGTACCGAGGACATTTTTGCAGTCTTTGAGAAGTCCGTTTTTAATCTCCGCGTGCCGCTGAGTGCTTATCAGTTTGATTTTCAACCGAGCTTCCAGAGCCAGAGCCTCGGCCCCGCCTTCCCATATCCATGCGTCATAGCTGGATTCTGGCATGTCGCTGAAAAGCCGTTTTTTATCGGTGTCCATCCATCGGCTTTGATACATAAGCGCGTTCCAAAAGTGCGCGGTTTCATGAATGACCGCGTTAGATACGATCTCCGCCGATTTTGCGCCTGGCTTTCCGCCGTATATATTGATGAGAAATGATCCCCAAAACGCCGCGCCACTCGCGGAAGCTTCTTGTGGTCCGCCTGACCGCTGTCGCATCAAAATAGATGGTTTGAACGGCAAGTCACCTAATTGCGAGCGAAAATACGCGATCGCTTTGGACTCGGCGGATACCGCGATTTGTTTGACCTCGTTATTGATAGCCGGATCAATGATGTAGGGTATGCCGTCAATCATTTGTGGCTGAATATTGCCGAAATAGGCGTAAAATCCCATGGATCGACGCGAATCAGTGAAGTCCAGTTTTGTGCGGCTGATCTCTCCACCAACTACGACATGCTCGTTTTCTCCGGGTATGAACGTAAGATCAGGGCTAAACTGGAATATATCCCAGGATGAGCCTGATCTTGCCATCTCATAGCCAGTGACCGCTCGGGTATAGATCGCGCTTGAGCGGTCGGAAAAAAAGATGATCGGCGCATTGTCCGCATCATGCTCAATGGTTTTAAATTTCATGGAAAATGAGTCGAAGGGTTGATTGGATTTACCAATCACAAGATCAGTGTCACCGGAAGATTGCCATCCAACCTGAGTCGAGTCTTCGAGGACCCAGTGCTTTGATCGAGCGGGGAACGTGTTGTCGAAAGCAAACGCTTGAATAGGACGGTCAAATTTATATGAAACCCGCCATTCGTTGTCTTTTGCCAGGCGCTCGATGCGGATCTTCAGGTTTTTGTCGGAGTAGGGAAGTGACAGATCGTTTTGACGGGATGACTGTCCAGTGCGCATTCCGCAGGACGTGGTTAAAAGAGCCAAACAAATTGTGATCACGCGCATATCCAAGAGCCCTCCGTCGTGGCAATCCCCTGATGGCCTGCAGAAGACGTGCCAAACGCCGGGAATTTGTAATGTTCTGAAATGTTTGGGTTATTTTCGCATAGCGAACGAGCTGTACCAGCGCGTTTATAACGGTGGTCGGGCAATGCTGCTAAATTCTGTGACAGTTCGGGCGCGGCATGCGCGGTCTTTACTCCGCGTGATTAAAGTGCTACTTTAAATATATAGAGATTATTTAAAGTAAGGGCTTACATGATTTTTAAGCGTGAATTCAACGTGTTAGAGGCTCTAAAGGCGAAATCTCACTTCCTTCTTGGCCCCCGGGGAACCGGTAAAAGCTTTTTAGCCAGGCAGCAGCTTGAGGGTCACGCGGCCATTATCAACCTCCTGCGATCGGAGGCGTCTAGGGTGCTTCTTGCGAACCCATCCCGTCTCGAATCAATGATTGCCGCAAACATACCAAAGGGATCAAAATTTGTAGTCATTGATGAGGTTCAGAAAATACCAGCTTTACTTGATGAGGTGCATCGCCTCATTGAAGAAGGCGGATATAAATTTCTTTTGACCGGCAGCAGCGCGCGCAAATTGAGAACCGGTGGAGTGAATCTTCTGGCAGGAAGAGCGTGGCCCATGGGTCTTTTCCCGCTGACGACCTCAGAGCTGGGTGCTGCTTTTCAATTGGATCAATACCTGCGCTATGGTGGGTTGCCCAGTGTGATCAGTTCTGACGCCCCTCAATTGGAACTGGACGCGTATGTGGGTCTTTATCTCGACGAGGAAATTAAGATGGAAGGACTCGTTAGAAGGCTTGCGCCTTTTAGCGAATTTTTGCGGCTTGCCGGGCTTTCAAATGGGAAAGTGATCAACTTTTCAAAAATGGCGAATGAGGTCGGAGTATCATCGCCCACGATCCGCGAGTATTTTCACATTCTTGAGGACACGCTGGTTGGAAATCTGATTCCTTTGTGGAGAAAGTCGCCTACCCGTAAGCCAGGAAGCTCAGCCCGCTTCTATTTTTTTGACACTGGCGTCGCGAATACACTTGCGGGAATCAACGCGTTAGACCCTGCCAGTGACTTATTCGGACGGTGCTTTGAGCAATTCGTTTATATGGAAATAAAAGCTTGGATGACGTACCGCCGGAAGAAGTTCTCATTGAGCTACTGGCAAAAATCAAACGAGTGTGAGGTTGACCTGCTGCTTGGTAACGAAATTGCCATTGAGGTAAAATCAACGACGAGGCTGAATTCATCAGACTTGCGGGGCCTAAAAGAGGTCACTGACGAAGTGCCCGTTAAACGCCGGATATTGGTATCGAGAGACCCCATGGCCATGGAAAACGAGGGGATATTATGCCTGCACTGGAGTCAGTTTTGCGAGCGACTATGGAATGATAATCTCGTCTAGGCTGTGACAGAAAATATTCACACATGGTGAATACACCATCAGGACGTGACTGTGATTTTTCGCAGTTCCGCCTCAAAATCCATGCGCGCCATTTCTTCGGTGGCGATGGCTCGCTGCTCCTCCAGCACATCCACAAAAATCTGACGCGTCGTGAGCGGGTTCGCCAGAACCACCCGGAACACCGTAAGGGGCTGCCACTGATTGGTCGCGATCTCAAACGTCGTTCGCGATACGAATGTTTTGCCGTGGTCGCGCTGGGTTTTTTGGATGTTGACCGTAAGCTCACTCAAAAGCTCGTTGATCCTCGCGCGGGCCTCATCACCGTATTGGGACCAGTTTTGCCGGAGGGTCGGGGGAACAAAACGGTAGGTGAGGATATTGAGCTCAGGTTCAGTGGTCAGCTCAAAGTCCGGAGTGTTCTGGATCATGCGGGCGAATTGGGCCGCCTTGCCGATGCCTACATCGATCAGGAGCTCATAACCGTTGCGCCCGAGCATACGAAGGCCAGAGTGCACGAGCATGGTCATGCCGGGCCGCGATCAGCCGATCCAGCCGGCTACTAACGCCTGCAGCCGATCCTTGGCCAGTACAAGAGGCCGTTCTGTCCAAAAATTCACGCTACGATGCTATAATTGACAATCAATCCGTCAACCACACGCTCGCGGCGAATCTTTGATCGATCAAATTCAATAGTGCCGTGCTGCTTGCATGGAGAATCTTGAC
>JBILMN010000243.1:0-3769 GCA_044375465.1 Oligoflexales bacterium
GCATACACTTGACCCACTTCACGCTGCAAAATTCCTCCGCGAATGGGAAAACGCATGGACAGGCCCGTGACCTCTAAAAGCGGCTGACTCATCATACGCCCCCTTCTCCACCGGCTTGCGCCATCACGGCGCCACTGGCAATCTCTTTAGCGAAATGACAGGCCACCACATGTCCTGGGGCCATCTCCGTCAACGTTGGCTGTTCGTTGATGCAACGCCCCTGACGGTATTTGCAGCGACCGTAAAATCGGCATCCCTGCGGGAGATTTTTCAACGATGGCACCGTGCCACCGATGGTTGGCAGAGCTTTGTCGCGGGTGTGCTCCCCGCGAGGAATGGATGACAAGAGTCCTTTGGTATAAGGATGCATCGCCTGATCAAACAACATCTGAACAGCCGCGCGCTCAATCACCTGCCCCGCATACATCACCACCACGTCATCAGCGATTTCAGCAATCACCCCGAGGTCATGGGTGATAAACATGATGGACGTCCCAGTCTCACGCTGTAAATCCTGCATCAATCTTAAGATTTGCGCTTGAATCGTCACATCCAGAGCGGTCGTCGGCTCATCGGCAATGATCAAGGCAGGCTCACAGGCCAACGCCATGGCAATCATCACCCGCTGTTTCATACCACCAGACATTTGGTGCGGGTATTCATCAAGGCGCCTCACGGGATCGGGAATACGGACCTTCTCCATCATCTTCAGCGCAGCCTCCCGCGCCGCATGACGATTCATGTGACGATGGGTCATAAAGACTTCCATAATTTGATCGCCCGCCGTGAATACGGGGTTGAGCGCTGTCATCGGCTCCTGAAAAATCATCGCTATGCGGTTACCGCGGATGGCCCGCATGGCTTTTTCATCGAGCGTCGCCAGGTCTTTGCCACCAAACATCATTGTTCCGGCGTCAATCGATCCCACCCCCGTTGGCAAGAGGCGCATGATCGAAAGGCTGGTGACACTCTTGCCACAGCCCGACTCCCCCACAATGCCCAGAGTTCTTCCGCGTTTGATCTCAAAACCAACGCCATCAAGTGCTCTCACGATTCCATCATCGGTTCTAAATGACGTTACAAGCCCGCGGACGGCAAGAACAGTCTCATCCAAATGTCCTGCGGCTGCCTTGATCCCTGTGGCGGTCTCTGCGCTCGCTGCCATGCCGGTCTCCTTTTCTTCACTGTCGTCATCAACAGCGAAGACCAGACTATCAAGGCATGTAGAAAGTCGCAAGTCCGTCAATTCAGCGGAGAATTCGGCGATTTTCGCAGCGTCATTTTGACCCGTTCGGTATGACTCTGTTACCGCATCAATGATCCGGCAAGTTGCCCGATAAATTCAGACAACGATTTATCTGCAGCGGCAAGCGTTCGGTTGATGTCAGCAGAAAGCCCATCAGTGATTTGGGTTCCGACAAAAGTCGTATAAAAATTCACACCAAAAATCCCGGCGCGGTGATCCAACAGATAAGCCGACTCGTTACCAAACAGCGACGTCTGACGCACAATCACGGGAATCTGGCTGCGGTCTGGCAGCACACGTAGCTGGTGCGTCTGACGATCAAAGGATAGCAGCAGATCTTTGAGCAGAATGCGCACTTCCACCTGTCTCACAACCCACGAGCGGAACCACCCCACCACACTATCCCACCAGGACTGTTCGCTAAATTGCACCACACCATGAATGGTGGGAACACGATTCACAGCCCTTAGACAATCACTGCCAGCGCAGCCGACAAACTGGTCATCACGCCACTCACCAAACGAGACGCGCAGCGCACCGTCGTCCGAGCGGCCTGAAGCGGAATAAAACCGATGGAACGCAAAGTCTGCAAGATCCACCGGGTAATCAGGATGCATCATGGGGTCATAGATGATCCTTTCCACCAGAAGTCCTGATTGCTTGCGTTGTTTTAAATCCTGAATCCTTGCAGGCAGCGTCAAGACATCAACCGCAACGGCAATACCGTTACGATCAATGCTAAAGTCGACGCGACTATTCCATGGCAACCACTGATTATGGGCAGCGACACGAATCCGCGACAGCTGTTCCGCAGAACGCAAAGACTGCCGCAAATGCCCGGATGCATCAAACGCATCAGCGTCAACCCACCGCAAAGACAACAAACCCGAAATATCGGTTCGTCCACTCAGCTTCAACGCCGCCATGACGGCATCACTGACCAGTGCCACCTGCGGCAGGGTCTCTGCCGTGGCGCGATCAGCCCAAAGAATCTCCAGAGACAAGGACATGGTCTCTCCGGGAGCAAGAGTTGCGAGGGTTGTCCGAATATCCGGAATCACCCTCGTCTCAATGGCCAGGTCCATCTCACCCAGTGCGTAACCGGCGCTACCCAAAATCGCCAGATCCAGGGGTGGAGAAAGTTTCGATGCAGAGCCCAGGGTTTCTGTGGCGTAGACATCGACGATAGCCGCCTGCAATCGCCGCGAGAAAGACTCGGCGATAACGGCTGCCTTGGCGTCAGGCATCTGTGATTCAAAATGGGTGAATACCACGGGAACAAACTGCGACAGATCCGCAGCACCGGCACGCATAGCGCCGCAAGCCACAAGGATCGCCACCCCAAAACGTAGTTTTTTCATCAGAGATCGATTCATGGATGTGCTCCCATCTTGAGACCTGCCACGACCGCAGATAAAGCGGCATCAACGAACGCATGGTCCGGAACACCGTGATTCAATTCACCGGGCTGCCGATGAAACCTCAGACCAAGGTGATCCATCCGCGCCAGCCCAAGAAATCGAGGATCAAGGCCAGCAGCCTCGGCGCTTTGGATCGGCAGTAGCGCGTCCTCAAGAGCCACACAAGAGTCACCAAGGGGATGTTCCACCGAGGCAATCAAGGCAGCCAGCTGCGCGGTTTGCAATGGGTCCACGGTATTCGCTTCGGGCACGAGTTTACCGCCCCGCACCGTCATCACAGGCATGGCTGCCAAAGCGCGAGGATCGATCAAACCAGCCAACTGGAACACAGGAATTTTACTGCCGTCAGGTCGCGCAAGCGTCCCTGGACTCAGCTGCACCTTAAGCAGGCGCTCTCGCTCAGATGACGTGAGGGAACGAGCACCCTCGCGAAATTTCGGAAAATCCGCCATCAGCGCACCAGCTCCCGCACGTGAACCACCGAGCCAAAGTGTCAGAATCTTCATCACCGCGTCAGCGCCGATGCTGGCGCCGGAGCCGTTGATTGCTTCGTTATTGGAGTAAGCGTCCAAAGCCGGTGACAGCCGGTCCATGATCACGGAGCCGCGCAATGGAGCACCCACGGTCACCACCGCTAAGGTCCTCGTGCGCACCGACGCGTCGCGCCGCAGAACCTCAAGTGCGCTGATACCGCCCTTGGAATAGCCCCATAAAATAAACTTGTGCTTGCCAGGCGACGCTGACGCTGCGTCAAATTCTCTGATCTGACGGAGCATATCCTCGCCACACACCGTGTCATCCGGAGCGTAACTGAACGCACACTCAATGCGCGCAAATCGTACTTTACCTTGCGAGAAAAGCTCTGGATGCGTGGTCTTCCAGCTGCGCAGGGATGTGGTCAATGTCCCCTCAGAGGCATTGTGACTGCCAAATCCACCCAGTGCAAAAATCGTCACGCCTTCCGGCGCCAGCGATGCCAACTCAGAAAGTCCGTCACCAAGATTCTTTTTTGGCGTCTGACGATTACAGGCGCGAGCCAACGCATCCGTATCCATCAGACCTTTTTTGCTAAGTGTGTACCAAGCTTTCGCACGGTCCTCGC
>JBILMN010000244.1:0-3764 GCA_044375465.1 Oligoflexales bacterium
AAAGTGAGTGTTAAGCTTTTTATTTTCCATGTAGTTCACACTAATTTTTGAATCTTCGGGAGGCATAACAGAAAATTTAATCACCCGCCGCGGATCGTCATAAGTATAATCTACGCCGAAACTAAGGACCGTTCCGTTGACGGTGATCTTCAAGGAATCGAGGTCTGGCTGGGTTACAACTGGAACTTCAGCGAACATCGGCACAGCATCGTGGGTGTAGGAAAATGTAATTTTCATACCACTTTGAAAATGCGCCGGATCTATGGTGACGATATTGCCTTTAATTGAGAGAACCCCATTTGTGCCAAGATCGACCCCATCGACGGCGACATTAAATTGCGCCATATCCGGCACGGCAGAAAGAGTGAATTGTCTCTTAATGATCCTGCTAACATCCTTAGATACGGATTTAAGAAACTCCGAATAACCGCCTGCTGTTGTATAATCATTGCAAATAGAGCCAATGGAGCCGCCAGTTTGATTGACAGCATCAACGTACATCAAGCCAGTTCCTCTGGCGTCTTTACAGGTGCCATCATGATCCACAAGTGCGTAGATCTTAGCATCGGCCTGGGCCCGGATACTTCGCATGAATGCCACCATCTCACTAGGGTTTTTGCCGACAATATTTTTACAGCGGTCCTGCTCTCCTGGATTTGATCCACAATTATCTTCATCACTTACGATGAGAATGCCGACACTCGAACCATCCCGAAGCCAGGGTCTTAGAGCGCCGTTGCATTGCCCCTTAAGTGCCTGAATTGACATTGGAAATCCCTGCTCTGTCGCGCGTCGATCCAATGGTTTTTTGACCGCTGCGCTAAATTTCCTGTCAATGTTCGCATCAGTCTTCTTGATCAGGTTACTGGTCGATACACAAGGATCAGACATCGAAATCACAGCAATTTGCCAGTTTGTATCCTTGAATTCCGAAATCAACGACGAAAGTCCCGTAGCCACCATTGACTGTTCGTCATCCATGGAGGCCGAGTCATCAATCACGAGCAAAAAATCGATCATTCCAGCCTCACTCAACTGGAATTCCTCTTTGCTAAATTTTGCACTGTGGCCCTGCACGTACGAATCACTGAAGGCCTGTCGCTTGATCTGCCTTTGAATCACCTGAAGCGGCGCTTTTTCAGTCTGTTTGACTTCAAAGGACGTGTAACGTCCGCCATCGGAAATCGTGACACTGCCGTCAATGATTTGGGATGATTGGAAACTAAACACATCACTAGACACCTGGTCATAGGATTTCTTCGGTGCGCCACTAAAATCAGCTTCCGAGTGGCAGGCAACCATCAATAGCATTGAGGCTGTCCAAAAAAATGTCTCGGTACAAACATATTTACGGCGTTGTTGAAGCATGACAAATGATCCTCTAAAGCTTTACCGTACGTACAGACCTCACGGCACCGTGTTCTTCGCCAAAAAAGAGATCCGCTTTAGATGTTTTTCAAAAAATCAACATTATTACAATGATTTTAGGGTCTTATTGGTCAAAAATCATGCCTCAATAGACGAACTCACCAAAGCCCACGGAGACTAACGACACTGATTTCCAAGAGCCCAAAAGATGCGACAGATTTTGGCTCATTTCGTTAAAAATACAAAACGCTTGATCACCATGGCTCAAGGAAATTGGAGTAAAGATCTGAGCCATCAAGCCGATATCTGCCAGAAGACATGGGTGTGTTTTCAACCATGTTCATCATCAGCGTGTGTAGCAAATTCCTTACTGTGTCCGTAACTGTGGCAAACAATGTATCTGAAATGACGTTTGCAAGTATTTCACTCGGGGAAGATGATCTAAACAATGGCAGTTGAGGCTAAATTTAAGGACAAATCGGCGAGAGTCATATTAGTGGACTCTTCAGGTCCGGTGCGTCAGCTTCTTAGCGAGGTCAGCAAGAGTCTTGGGTTTGCCAATTCTCAGGCCGTCGCATCCTTGGCCGATGCTCATAACATCATGGAAACAGAACCTGTTGATTGGCTTATTGTTCCCCTGAATGGCGATCAAGATGTGAATGGTCTGCAGACCGTACGCATGGTGATAAACTTCGCGGAATTAAAGGGCGTCAAAGTCTCGCTTCTTGTAGAGGACAAAGAGTCATGGGCACTCGCAAAAGCTTTCGAGTTCGGACTTCTCAGCTATCATATGAGGCCCTTTACGAAAGACACACTCTCAAAAGAACTAAACGAATTGATGAAGTTCTTTGAGCAGCACGAGTGGGACGCCGCCAAAACATCGGCCGAATACTTGCGTAAACACCTTCGCGCAACCAATCAATCTTTGGATTTGTTGGCGCTTGAGAAAAACCTTCTTGAGATCTTTCCGGGTAACACCGGACTTTTGATCAATCTTGCCGAAGCTCAACACCTAAATGGTGCTACCGACACAGCGAAATCAACGCTCAAGCAAGTGGAATTTATTGACGCGTCAGCAAAAGAGCTGGTAGCTGCACGGAGGGCCTCTATTTTTGGCGCCGACACAGGCGACACGGCAAGCACTGATAGTGGATCTGCCGGCAATGTTCTCGGACTGGGCACGATCGTCTTGGTTGACAGTGATGAAGCGGCCCGGACCTCCGTGAAGACAGTTTTCACAGAGCTTGGCTGTACGGATCTGCAAGAGTTCTCTGACGGTGAGGCCGCTTTTGATTGGATTAACGCCAATCCCGAGCCGTCACTCATTGTTATGGAATGGCGGATTCCCAAAGTCACTGGACCACTTTTGATTCAACGCATTCGCAGTAAAGGCTTTATTAATGTGCCCATCGTTGTCCTAAGCTCCCTGATCAAACCCATGGACATGCCGATCATCCGCGAAATGGGTGTCGCCAACATCGCGCAAAAGCCCATGGAACGCGACGCCTTCATCAAAGCTTTGATTTGGACGATCCAACAAGACCGCATGCCAACGGAAGCTCTGACGATGGAAAATAAGATCAGAGGCTACCTTTCGACAAAAAAAATGGGTGACGCCGAAGAGCTCATTGCCCGCTACCTTGATGATGCGAACATTGCCGCTGGTCGCAAGGCTGTCATTCGCGCGGAACATGCTTTTGCCAACGAAAATTACGAAATGGCCAGAGACTTCGCTATTGAGGCCATCAAACAAAGCGGAGAGTCTTTGTTTGCGCTCAACATTCTTGGGAAATCCCTGATGATTTTGCGCCAGTTTGACCAATCCCTAAAATGCTTTCAAAAAGCTCAAAGCGTTTCCCCCATGAACCTCGAGCGCCTTGTGGTGATTGCCGAAGCCCAAGCGGAAACAGGCGATCATCAGGCCGCCCAAGAATCGATTAATAAGGCCAAAGATCTTGACCCAGATAGCGCAGCTGTCCAAGAGGGTGAGGCAAAAGTCGCTCTGGCTAGCGGCAATACCGAGGCCGCTAAGGAAATCCTGGGGCAGCTTGAAAGCATGACAAACGTTATCGGCTACCTGAACAACAAGGCTGTAGCCCACGCTAAATGTGGTTTTGCCGATGAAGGCATTCAGCTTTATGAAAAAACACTGGCTGCCGTACCAACAAACCAACGCGAAACCATGGCGGTCGTAAACTATAACATGGCCCTTGCCAAAATCCGTAAAGGGGACCTCCAAAGCGGACTCACCGACCTTGAGGCCGTCCTGGCGGTGCCAGACAGCCGGGTGTACAAGAAAGCGGTGGACCTTAAGCAGCGTCTTGTTCCGGCCGTCACAACGGGCGTGACATTCTCCCTTAAAGAAGGTCATCAAGGGCCACTACCCGGAGACCAAA
>JBILMN010000245.1:0-3754 GCA_044375465.1 Oligoflexales bacterium
AGAGCGTCACCATTGAAGATGTGATTGATACACAGCATCCAAATTTTTATGCCGTACCGATGATGATCACTAAGCCACAGGGCAGCGCCAAGGGAATCGTTCGTGGGGAATTTGATGGCCATGTAGTGGAAATCAGACAGGTTGATACGGAGCTGGAAACTTTGGTGGCAAAAAGCACCAGCCCCCAGCAGGGTTTTGTGATGGGAAGTCTTACGACGGAAACGGGACCCGATGGTAAAAACGTCGAGGTGTTTCAGGCGCGTAAAATTCTCCTTCCATGGACGGGGGAGTGATGACTGCGATGAAGCAGGCGATTCATTTCAAGTCGACTCCGTCGCCGCGGTTTCGTTACACCCCGTGCATCAAAACAGGGCCGTTCTATGAATTTTCCGGCATGATCGGACTTGGTAGCGATGGGAAGCTTGCCGGTGGTGGTGTTGTCGGTGAATCAAGGCAGATTCTGGAGAATCTGGCAAACGCGCTTACTGAGATTGGACTCACCTTTGATGACATGATTGTCGCCAATATATTTACGACGCGCTTTGATCAGTTTCCTGAGATCAATAAAATATGGGAAGAGTTTATCAGGCCTGACATCGTCCCCCCAGCCCGCACCTCCATAGGAGTTGCGGCACTGCCCCTCAACGCTCTGGTTGAGATGTCGTTTCGATTTTATCGGCCGTAAGCGCAGAGTCACCATGGTGACGCAGGGCATCGATCGCAGCCGTTGCGCGTTTGGCTTGTTCATGACCGAAGGCGGTGAGCTGAATGCCTCGTCCTTTGCGCTCAATCAGTTTTTGGTCGAATGCCTCTTCCATCTTGCGAATGCGCTGAGTCACGGCAGGCTGGGTGAGACTTAGCTTTTCGGCTACAGCCGTCACGCTGAGTTGATCGTTGGCCAGATGCATCAAAATCAGTAAATCGTCGACGGCCAGAAATCGCAATTGCTCGATCTTTTTGTCGTGACCGACAACGAAGCCTCGCGCGCGCAAAGAATCCTGCGTCGGCTCCGCACTTGCGGTAGCCCCTGGTTTGGTGTCTGGTTTGTGATCCATCATGATCAGCCCCGTGACGAAAGATTGGTGGGTTCCATCGGCCCCAGTATGAACAAACTGTGCCAAAATAAAAAGTAAGCAATTTTAATGAGTTAAGCTTTAAACTTTGGGTGATGTACCAAAAAACGCAACAAATTGTCGGTCTTTTTGACAGAGCGGACCGGGACTGGCGCCAATGTCCATCGGCAACGTGTGCCGCCATTGCCCGCCATTGCCCGCCATTGCCCGCCATCAATGTCCTATCAATGTCCTATCAATGGTCCACAAATCGGCCAAGATCCCCGATGATTGATGCACGAGAGGCCATCGCCCCCACGGATCCTTGCAGCTAATGTGTGGATATTTTTAGGGTTTATTTATTGGCTTAAGTTCCAGATTTATCAGCCGAATCCCTCCTCATAAGGCGAGGTGTGTGATGAAGGTCCTTCACAAGCGAGTTCCTGAGAAAAGCAGATTCATGTCCAGCCCAGTGCCACGGTCAGTCCTGCCCGTAGTGGGATTTGCGGTGATCATGGTCGGTTGCAGTGACTCATTCATGCGTTCGACCGTCTCCGACAAACGCGGCAGTGTGGTGTCACTCCAGGCGAGTGTGGACGCTGCCGGAAACGTGACGGGAGCCTTCGATCCAAGCAGTGGATCGACGCAGACACTGCGCATCTCATCCGGGAGCCTTGCAGGCGCTGCGGTGGCGATTCCTCCTGGATCTCTCGCGCTGGCACTGTCCATCACGGTGGGAGAGGGCGAAACCCTCGCCGCCTCGTCGTTCACTCAGCAGCTTGGTTTATCGAGTAACACGATCTCTGCCGGTGGTCCCAGTGTGAGCTTTATTCCAAGCTCCAATGTGCAGGCATCCAGTCCGTTCACCCTATCGATCCCCCTAAGTCTCACATCATTGGCGCTGGATAGTAGCTCCACCGAAAATCTTGTGGTCATGTACCGCTGGATGAAAGTGGTCAATGGCGAGACATCCTACGTGATGGGCGTCATCCCACGCGACGACGTCACCATCGCCAAAGACAAAGTCTCATTTCAAACCGACAAATTCGGCGTCTTCCAAGTCGGTATCGCCGAAACCAAAATCACCCAAAAAATATCTGTACCAACCGCTGAACCACCCGTACTCAAAGGCGACGCCACCAACCCTCTCGTCGGCAGCTGGGGAATGTGTCGGGCGGATGGGGGAGGCGGCGGCGCTCCGGTGCAACCTCCAATGCAAAATATTCCTAACCGTCGCGATAATTATCTTGCGTTAGCGCGATTTCCCAGCGATCCACAGATTCCACCTTTGGACATTTTGTCAGGCATTGTTGGCGGACCTGTTAAGGCGCTGGCTTATCACCAAAAAACTCCCACAGACCGATATTTATACGTCGGAGGTTACTTCACGCAAACAGGCGCCGCAAACTATTCTAATCGTATTGGACGATTGAATCTTGCCACTAAGGCGTGGGAGCAGCTAGGCGGTACGGCGGCGATGATTGCCGATACTAATACATACGCAGCCGTAAAAACCATGGTTATAGACGGAAATAATCTCTATGTGGCCGGGAGTTTTAAACAAATAGGCGGCCATGGAATGGATAGAATTTTTCAAATTGATCTTAGCACTGCCGGCAATACGCCAATCCAAATTTCTGTGCCATCCTCTGATGAGTGTGAGTATATCTCTGCCATGAAGGTTTTTGCGGGGCATTTATTTGTTGCGTGTAACAATCAGAGTGATACGAATACAAAAAACCGCATCTGGCGGACGGCGCTACCCGCGACTTCCACCAGTGCCTGGGCTCAGGTTGGTGCTGACTTTGCCAATAATGCAAAGATCGTCAGTCTAGAAACTTCGGGATCTCTGCTGTTCGTTGGTACATCGACAGGGTTAGTAGCTGCGGTTCCAGCGATGACGGGTGACGTGGGCACTTCATGGAGTCATACGACTCCCTTTCCGAACGCGGCTATAACTTCTATGGCTGGAACAACTGATGGTCATGTGTTTGTGGCTGCAAAGGAATCTGGTTCCCCTTATCATGCCAAAGTTATGAAAATCAGACGCATTGGTGTCACATGCAGTGGGAGCACTGAAAATTCACTTATTTGCTCCGTCGGAGGGCAGCCGACCAAGCTTACTTCGCACAGTAAGATTTGGGTGACAAGTGCTCCGTCTGGTGGGGCCGATGTGGGGTTGCACTCCTCGAACTGCACTCTCAACCAAACGAATACTAATATTACCTGTTCGGGGACTTTCACTCAGCCCCCAAATGGAAACTATTCATTAGCCTACACTGCCGCTAATGCATCGACTCCAATCAGCGAGAAAAGTTATCCTACCGCGGCCTTACCATCTTTGGATGTATTCGGCGAAAATCTTTATATTGCCCACGCAGGAGGTGTGGAACGTTATGATCTGGAATTTGGCGCAATGTCTTTGGCTCCGGCTCCGACGTACAGCGTTGTGGGGCAAAGCAATGTTGTGTTAGCGACTCCCAACCATGGTGTAATCGTTGGTGGAGCAATGTCAAATTCTGGATGTACATCTCTTGATTTCACCCCCCCAGCCGCAAACGTTTCGATCTCAACAACAGGGACGAGCTACAAGCTACTGGTCGAACTCGACGGCGCGGCTGGTACAAATCAGTATTCAAAAGATCTCCCCCCGACCGAGCCAAGCATCATACCCAACGCGACAATGGAAGCGCCTACGTCTA
>JBILMN010000246.1:0-3748 GCA_044375465.1 Oligoflexales bacterium
CAATCAAGAACAGCAGATTCTGTGTTTTGCCAATGTGTGTCGCCACCGCGGAGGTCCAATTGCCACCAAGGGGGGATCCAGTCGCGTCCTGCGTTGCGCCTATCATGCGTGGACCTACAATCTTGACGGCCAACTGATTGGCGCGCCAAAATTTGATGGGGCAAAAAAATTTCTCAAGCATGAATGCACGCTGCCGCGTTACCGTTTGGAATCTTATGAAGGTTTTTTATTTGTGAATCTTTCTGGGGATGCGCCTGCTTTAGCAGAGCACCTTCAGGGAATCAGCGACACGATTAAGCCCATTGATTTGCAATCCATGAGTTTTCACAAACGTGTGGTTTATCCTGTCAAAGCAAACTGGAAGGTCTACATTGATAATTACATGGAAGGATATCATATTCAGCCCATCCATCCGGGCCTTGCAAAAATCCTGGATGTTGCCGGATATAAGACCACGCTCGATGGGCACCAGGTCCTGCAATATGGCCCCTTGGCCGGCGCCGACAATCCCTATCATACGAGCGGAGCAGCCTATTACTATCAGGTGTTCCCCAATCTGATGCTCAATATTCTTCCCGGACGCGTTCAAATCAACAGCATCATGCCCATTGATGCTGACCATTGCCTGACAATTTTTGATTTCTTTTACTCCGAGACCGATCCTGAAAAACTCGCGATCAAGTCAAAGGATGATCTTGAGATTTCCGACATTGTCCAGCAGGAGGATATTCAAATCTGTGAGCAGGTGCAGAAGGGGCTCAAAAGTGGCGCCTACAATAAAGGTCGCATCTGCCCATCTGAGGAACTTGGTGTCTGGGCATTTCATAATAATCTTAGAGACGCGTACCGCAAGATTTTGCAAGGTCAGAAATCAATACAAGGATCGTCGTTTAGGCGCTGACTTATCTTTTAATATTTTTTACGAGAGATGGTTCATATGAAAAACTTTTCTGGGTCCCACGTAGCCACATTATGTCGTTACCTCGGTACAAGCTTTGTGGCCGGTGCGGTCGCTCACGGCGCATTCAGTGAAGCGCGTTCGGCTCTAACAGCCATCATCGGTGTTGGAGCTTATGTTTTAGGTTCGGTCATACAGGTGCGGCTCGACTCGTCGAAACAGCATGCGTGGGGTGCTGTGATTGTGGCCGGAGCCATCGCTGCAGTGGGGATTGGCTTTTTCACTGGTGGACTGCAGCACTTTCCAGATTCGCCGCAGCGAAGTGTCTGGGTTGTCCCACTGGGGTTTTTGCTCAGTGGTGTCGGCCTGCTGATGTTGGCCCGCGCAGAAGGCGGTCTTAGTCAGACGCGCGGAGGAAAGAACTACGCCTACCTATTTGTCGGGCTCTTGGTGGTGACGTTCCTGTCCTTAGGGGCGAGGTTCTATTTGTATCCTCATCAAAATGATGGGGGTGATGGCCATGATCATGATCATCATGGCGAAAACGATGATCCTCATTAATGGTGAGCGGTAAAATTCAAAATGCTTCACTCGGCGCCGGTGGGGGGCTGATGATGCGGGAGCCAGGGACCGCTATTTTGCGCTCCCCTTAAACGTCGGTTCTAATTTTACGTGCCTCGTCCGCCACTCCACGTATCGAGGAGGCGGGCGTGGGTTTCGTTGAGCCAGAGGGATTCGAAGATGTCATCACACCAGGTGTGGGCAGCGCCAGGAGCCTCTGTTGCAAGGCGTAGCATTTTCTTTTGGGCGGCGACGGCGGCAGGCTCAAGGGAGAGGATCGGTAAGATGGCCTTGCCGATATCGTCGGGCGTGGCTGCAGTGATCAAACGATGAATCAGTCCACAGGCGTGAGCTTGCTCCGCATCAACGGTTTCAGAAAAGTAAAGTAGGGATTGGGCTTTGGATTTACCGAGCAGCTGCACCAGACGGCTGGCGGCACCGTAGCCGGTGGCAAGACCCATTTTGAGCTGCTTGAATTCAAGGGAGCTGCGCACTGTGGCCAGACGGATGTCTCCTGCGAGGGCAAGCTCGGCACCGCCGCCAATGGCAGCACCGTCCATGACGGTGATTACGGGAAACGGCAGCCGCTCCAGATCCTCACAAAAAACGCGCATCGTGTTGGCATACGCCCGCCCCTCTGATCGCGTGCGCAGCGCGGAAAGTTCCTTGAGATCCCCTCCGGCGATCCAGATGGAGCGGTCGCCTTTGTGGACCGTGGCCGCGGTGATGACTAAGGCCCTCACTGTGGATGGCGGAGACTGGCGCAACAGCGCTAGGCTATCAGTCAGTTCTGCGGCCAGAGTCGTTCCCAGGGCATTGAGGCGCTCTGGCCGACTGATGTGCCAATGATGCCAGGCGAAGGCTTCGGTGCTGCGATGGGTGACGATCAAGCTCATGTGAGCAAGTATTTCATAACATTAAAGATTTGGAAATAGTGTCGCCTCGTCTATCATCCCTTTGCCGGAGCACAAGGAAGACCACAGAAACTCTTGCCAAACGTGCATAGATACGTCATAAACCTGGGGCGAAAGTTGACAAGATCAGTCAACACGGAGCGATGCTCGGCATTATTTTATTTTTTTCGACGCAAGGTGACCCATGACAAATCCGGATGTACTGAACAAAATTAAATCAGATATCGCATCAACCCCTGTGCTGCTCTACATGAAAGGCAGCAAAGACCAACCCATGTGCGGATTTTCAGCTCAGGTTTGTCACGTGCTCAACAGTTACGGCGTCGACTATAAGACTGTAGATGTTTTGTCCGACTGGGACGTGCGCGAAGGGATCAAGCAGGTCAACAACTGGCCAACCATCCCGCAGCTTTTCATCAAAGGAAAATTCATCGGCGGTTGCGACATCACGATGGAAATGCACCGTAACGGTGAGCTCAAGAAGTTGATGGATACCGTAAAGTCGTAAGTCCTGGATCATAATTTGTTTGCCAGCTTTGGCAGACACGATAAACTAACCCCTTCTTCACATCAAAGTTGAGAGGGGGCTCGTTTTTTTATGCTTTCAGACAAGCACCAGCCAAAAACCATCGCTGTCCATGCCGGTACAGAGCCAGAGCCTCGTACGGGCGCCATCATGACGCCGATCTTTATGACTTCGACTTTTGTGCAAGAGGCACCCGGTGTTCATAAGGGTTACGATTATTCGCGGGCCGATAACCCAACCCGTGAGGCGCACGAGAGGGCCCTGGCTCAGATTGAGCGTGGGGCTCAGTATGCGCTGGCTTTTGCGAGCGGACTTGCAGCGGAGCAGGCCTTGATTCAGACCCTCAACCCTGGTGACCGTGTTCTGGTATGTGATGATGTTTATGGCGGTACGGGGCGATTGTTTCGCCGTTTGTTTGCCAAGTACAGCATCGATTTTCAATTTATCGATATGAGTGATCTCAATCTGGTGAAGTCCGCGGCGACGTCCCAAACCAAAATGATTTGGGTCGAGTCTCCCACCAATCCCACCATGAAGGTGATCGATATCCGGGCCATGAGCCAGATCGCCAAGTCCGTGGGCGCAAAGTTGGTGGTTGATAACACCTTTGCCTCGCCGGTGTTCCAGTCGCCGATGTTGATGGGCGCAGACGTGGTGATGCACAGCTCCACCAAATATATCGGTGGGCATTCAGACATGATTGGTGGCGCTCTGATGATGGCCGATAAGGCAATTTATGAGCAGCTGAAGTTTGTGCAGTTTGCGGCAGGCGCGGTGCCGTCGCCGTTTGAAAGTTTCTTGTTTTTGCGCAGTATCAAAACCCTCGCTGTGCGCATGGAACAACATGCC
>JBILMN010000247.1:0-3747 GCA_044375465.1 Oligoflexales bacterium
AGATCACAAACCCCAGCGGAGACGAGGTCACAGCTCCCGCCACCGTGACAAGCGACACCGAAGCCACATTTGTGATGCCGGAGGGTGTGGGCCTAGGTCTGACGGCCGTCGTGCTTGAATCCAACGGCAAGCAGCTGACCGGGTCGATGCCATTTGTGGCAAATCTGGCGGGTAATGCGCTTGATATTTTTATTGGAGACGCTTCAGAAATTTGCAGCACCAAGCAGTATATCGATCGCAACGGCGACACGCAGACTGGGACCAAGAATTGTTCAGGTGGCGGCGGTGGCTCAACCCCCGCTTGCAGTGCCGATGGTGGTAGCAACTGTGTCGTCGATGGGACGACCTATAAAGCTGCTGCCGTGGCAAATCTTTCTGCAGGCAACATCAAATCAGGCGTCACTATTGCTGGTCAGGCTGGGACCGTCACTCCAGCTCCCGCAAATTGCTCCGCCGACGGCGCCACAGGCTGTGTTGCAACGAGCACCTACGCCGCGGCTTTGACCACGGCACTCGCACCGAAGATCGTGACCGGTAATACCGTTGCAGGAATTGCAGGATCAGCCGTCGCAGAATCCCACAGTAACTGCTCCGCCGACGGCGCCACAGGCTGCGTGGCCGTCGCGAGTTATCCAGCGGCTTTAGCCTCTGGTGCCGCTGGAAAAATTCTCTCAGGCCAAACCCTTGCTGGTGTTTCTGGTAACGTGACATTGCCTGCGGTTGGCAAAGTGCTGACGGGCACTGCGTTTGGCGTGGGTGGTACTGGTAGTTCCGGTACGCTCACCATCCCTGCAGCGGGTAACGTGGTCGCGACGGCTCCTGCCTACGGTGATTCAGCCGCGCCGACCACACCGACACTTCCCGCTCAAGGCACTTGGAACGTGACGACGTCATTTCCTGGTGCAGGATATTATGCGGGCATATCCAACGCCCCTGCGGCATCGACTTATACGGGCACCATCCTTGGCACTGCCGGCACGGCCTCTCTTGAATCTCATTCTAATTGCGTGAGCGATGGGGCGACCGGCTGTGTCACGACGGCGTCCTATAAATCAGCGGACATGGCGAATGCGATTCCAACTAACATCAAAAACTCCGTGATGATCGCCGGCGTGACAGGTGCATTAGATTCTCCTAATGCCTGGGACCTGCGGGTGGGTGTGACGGCTGGAGGAGTCACCGGCAAGCTTAAAGTCAACTGCCGTAACCGTGTCCGTAGCGCGGTCTATAATTATGACGGTTCTTTGGCGTCGATTCCAGCTTCAGGCGTGACATCAGGCACCGTGATTGACTACTGGGATACGATTGATGATTTGAATAATTACGTATCAGGACTGCCGACCAGCGTGGTCCCCGGCTGGACAAATAATGACTGCGGGGGCGTTGAAGCATCAGCTGGTGATGACAACGTTTGGAAGGATATCACTACGACCACTCTTGGTGCAGCCTCAACCTGCGGCACCACTGCCGACATGGCTCGCTGCACGAGGCAAGATAAGATTTCTGGCCTTTCATGGAGTAAGATTCAGGGCACATCACGGACCTGGCCTCAGGCCATCAAGGATTGTGATGAATTGGATCACAATGGCCAAACGGACTGGCGCCTACCGACCCAAAAAGAGCTGATGGATGCCTATAATCACGGTATCCGCTCTGCGGCTCACGACAACTGGATCACCGAGGCAGCTATGGCAAATGATTATTTCTGGTCCGCGTCGTCGTTGTCCGACGGCACTGACAACGCGTGGTACGTGAACCTGGCCTATGGCGTCACCAACGGCTACGATAAGGGCAACCCCAACCAGGTTGTTTGTGTTCGTTGAGTGAGGTGGTTGTGGCGTCCCTCCCCGGCATCCCCCAGTTTTGAATTCTTTTTTTAACGTTTTTTGCGAATGCCTCAAGAGTTCTATTTAAGGCGAAGGTGGAATAAGGTTCTGAGCGTAGCGAAGGGGGCACATTGTGGGTGTGGGTGGGGTGTTGGAGGTGTGTCTCAAGCGGCGGAGCAAGATACCATGGAAGACAAACCCTCGCTTCGTCACGCAGGAGATCAAGCTTATGGCGATGCCTGAGCAAAACTTTATTCAATCCTCGCTTAAGAGGATGTCGTCTAAAATGCTACGGCGAGACACAGCGCGGCGTAGGCGCGCGGCCTGGAGATTTTTGAGGGAGCGAAAGTCGGGGGCGACGGTGATATGTTGATGGATATCATGCTGGGAGATGGTTTTGCAGAATCTTTCGCGCAGGCGATGGCTGTCGGCGTGTCCGAAATGGCCGAGGTAGCTGTTGGCCCAGGCAAGGATCTCGTCAGAAGATTGGTCAGGACCAAGGACGGTGAGGTGAAGTTTATTTTTGGCGGCTTGAAGCACCCGCTTGCGGGGGTAGACGCGGTTTGGCAGGTGGTAGTAGCCAAGGTGGTCGAGGCCGCGGGAGAGCGTCAAACCCCGAGTTTGAACGCACAAGGCAGGCAACGACACAACTAAAATTCACACGATCACACCGACTCGGCGTCAATAGATCCTACGCGGTCATAGCCTGTAATAATATACGCTCACCCAGTCTTCTTGTTCATCTCGTCTCGCACAATCTTGCGGATATGCTCATCCGAATCTCGCGGAGCTTGCATGGCTTCTTTAAGGATTGAGTTCATCAAAGTTTGATAGGGGATGCTTTTTTTCTCGGCCTGCTCACGAAGCCAAGATAGGACGTCCGGATCTAGCCGACTTGTAACCGCAATCTTAGTTGATTGAGGATCTAAGCGTGCGCCACGTTTTGCGCCTTTGAATTTAAATTCGTTTTTCATACTGTTCTCTTTCGTGACTCGTTGCTTTACGGGCCGAAATAATTCTGATCTCATTGTTGGCTGGTTTGCTTCTTTTTTTTGACAATAATGAGGTCTTTGCGTCTGCCGATGCGGCGATCACTAAGCGTGTCATGCTGATCCTAAGCGCGGAGGCAGGATCTGGAGGTCCTTCCATGCGTTCACGATGCCGAGCGAATCAACGGGTCCGTCATCTGTGAGGCAATCCATGGCCGAGCATTATAAATGGGCCAGTAGAAAATCACGTAGCTGCGACAAGCTTAGGTGCTTCGCGTTTGGAGGATCCATTCCACCATCAAAGCTCACGACAATATGCTGAAGAGCCTTAATCTTTAGGGCGGATTCTGGCGGAGCATAAGACTGCGCCTCACGCGAAGAAAGCTTACATTCAATGGCAAAAGTATTTGACGCGTTATGAACTATAAAATCAATTTCTTGGCGTTCTTTAGTGCGATAATGCGAAATCTCCCACGAACGAAGATGATGATCACGCGTCTTGATAATTTCATTCAAAACAATATTCTCAAACAAGAACCCGATTCCGGGGCTGACCAATACTTGTTCTATCGTTGACCAACCCTGTAAACGGGTCGCAATGGCCGTGTCGGCGAAGTAAACTTTGGGGGATTTTATCAGTCTCGTGGTGAGGGATGTAGCCCACGCGGGGATAACGTAAATGTACATCATGCGCTCCACAAAACTTAGCCACTCATGAATGGTGACGGATCGCACCCCTGCGTCCTTAGCCACCTCACTGGCGACATACATTCCACCGATTCTTGCTGCTGTCAGGCGAAGGAATCGGGTAAATTCCGCGACCTTCAAAATGCTGGTGGTTCTGACAATATCCTTAATCAGCGTTGTATCTATATGGTCATTGAGATAGCTTAACCAAGGTGCGTCATGATTGATCCAAAGCTCGGGCCATC
>JBILMN010000248.1:0-3734 GCA_044375465.1 Oligoflexales bacterium
GTGAAGGTGCAAGAACTATTAGCGGATATCACCGATCTAAAACGTCATCAGGCCATTTCGTCAAATTGCATCGACGTAATCGAGAGAAAGAACTCCAAATTGAATGAGGCATTAGAGAAGCTCACCAAAAGTCCTGCCGCGAAACAGCAAGAATCAAAATCCGCATCGACGGCCGCTCTGTCTGAAATCATTGGAGTGTAGGTGATATGCTGGCCACAACAAGGGACCAAAAGCTGATTGAGCTTTTGGGGTGCTATGAACTTTTTTCGACTCGTCAGATTCTTAAAACCTCATTTCCAGAAATCGATAAGCGCACGGCGTTACGAAGACTACGCAAACTTGAAAAGGAAAAATGGATACGCCGCGCACCCGGACTCCCCGGAGGAGAGTCCGTTTGGGCGTTGGGTCCAGTCGGTGCCCACCGTCTAAGGCTAGATAACTATCTTGAAAAAATTAATCGCAACACCGTGGAACACGATGTGGTGCTTAATGATATCAGGATGGAGTTGGAGCGCCTTGGGATTGCTAAAGAGTGGATCACTGAACAAGCCATGAGGCGAAAACAAGATAAACGTCATGGATCATCTATTGGCAGCGAGATTAATCCGGATGCCATCTTTGTCGTCGACGTGGCAGGCACTCCGATGGCCGTTGCTCTTGAGGTTGAGCTTCACGGCAAAAACGCTTCGCGTTACCGCAAGATCTTTAGGGCTTATAGCAATCTTCGAAAAATATGGTCCATTTGGTACGCCGTCTCTGACCAAAAGCTCGGTGAGCGAATACTAAAGGAATGGAAGAACTTGGGAGCTGGCTGGCCGAGGCCAGAGTTTTATTGGTTTGTGATTGGTGACCTGCTAGACCTGACAAAGCCAATGAGACTTCACGGCATGGCGGGAGATCGTGTGATTCAACGTGCTTCTGCGACGCATCAATAACCTGCCCACACCACCGCTCACACCGTGGGCACGTAGACCCGAAAAAACTCCAATAAATACGTCACTTCGCATTGCTTGCAAAAAAGTCCCCCTACCCCATATATGTGTTTGATCGGGTCGGGGGTGTTCTCTCACCACAACCTAACGTCTCAAGATCTGCAAACGCTGATACCGTCTAAACCAATCCATGAGGTTTTGAGCTTATGCGTCCTAACAACAAGAATTGCTTTACGATCCAAAATAACTTTGCCCCTGATTCTCACTCATTCAATCATCAACTCATTGCAGAACTCGCAGAAATTCTTTACAGTCATTTTTGTGTTCACGTCAGTTCCATGGCGAACGATCATCTCTTGCCACAACCAAGCCAAGATATATCGTCCAAAGTAGGAGCTTAAATCGATGATGAAAACAAATCCCCGGCATAAAATTGCCCTCTATATCCGCGTCTCAACAGAAGAACAAGCCAGCAACGAAGAAGGTTCGATCAAAAGCCAAGAGCAAAGGCTTAGAAATCACGTTGCCTTCAAAAATTCTGAAGGCGACTTTGGCGAAGTTGTACAGATTTACGTGGATCGTGCCAGATCTGGTAAAGACACCAATCGCCCTGAATTGCAGCGACTGCTTTCGTCCATTAAAAAAGGCGAAATCACGATGGTACTGGTCACGGAACTATCAAGGCTGTCACGTTCGATCAAAGACTTCTGCGATATCTGGCAAATGATGAAAGCCCACAACTGTGAGTTTCTTTCACTACGCGAACAATTCGACACGACAACTGCGGCCGGCGAAATGGTTCTTTACACCGTCGCCAATATCGCGCAGTTTGAACGGCGGCAGGTCTCAGAGCGGGTGAGTGCAAACCTGCGTGCCCGTGCGGAAAGAGGCTTACACAATGGCGGATCCATTGCCTTTGGTTACCGGCTTCATCCAGAGAAGAGCGGGCATCTTGTCATTCACTCAGAAGAAGCCGAATTGATCCGCGAGGTGTTTGAAACGCTTCTCCAAGAGGGTAGCCTCGCTGCCGCTGGTCGAGCACTGAATGAACGAGGTCGTCGTTTTATCTCGTCTCCTGGTGCCAAAGGTAACCGTACAAGGACTGGGACCTTTAACGTTCAACCGATGTATTATCTGCTAACCAATCGAATATACATTGGCATGCGCCCGATCAAGCAAAAGGACGGTACGATCAAATACATTCGCGCTGTATGGGATCCCATTGTGAGCGAAGAGACGTTTCATGCCGTACAGGCACTCCTTCAGAAGAACTATCGCCGCCACAAGAGAAACTTGCCCGAACGTTTTCCGTTCTTGCTTTCCGGCCTTTGCCAATGTGCCCAGTGTGGCGATCACATGCCGGGCAAGTCTGCTCATGGTAATGGCGGGCGATATTCCTACTACGAGCATGGATGGTCGACGACGCGGCAAGCCTGCCTCACTAAAAAGGTCTTTAACTGTAATCCTCAACGAATCTCGGTCAAAAAGCTTGAGCCTGCAGTGTGGCAGGATGTACTGGCGGTCTTGTCAACTCCCTCTATTGCCCTTGGGATCATCAAAGAAGCAGAGTCGATCCATAGGAACCGCCTACAGGAGAGCGGTTCAAAAAGACTGGAGGACCGACTTGCGGGCATCGACAAGCAAATTCATGCCGTCGCCGAACATTTGACGAAATTGCCCGCCGATATTTCACCTGAGCCGATTTTTACGCAAATGCGACGCCTCGAAGACGTGCGCAAATCAACCCAAGCTGAGCTCCAAGCAATTGCTCTTTCGAATAATGTCCATGAAATTCCAGTGCCGCTTGCCAATTATAAATCCTATTTGGCAGGCCTTAACCGTATTTACCTTGATCGTCCAACTGATCGCGAGACACAAACAAAGATCATCCAGAAATTGATCCATAAAATTGAAGTGCTGCCCGACGGGGCGAGAATTCATTATTATGCCAGCGAGCGGCAGTTTCCCTCTCCAGAGAGAGGGCACGCTGACCAGAAAGCAATTTTTTTTGAGAGTGGTTCGAAGACTGTTGACAGAAGCGGCCCCACCATGAATCGAACATGGAACTAACCCTTAGGAAGGGTTCGTTATATCCATTTAACTATAGGGCCATGGGCAGAGATCTTGTACTCAAGATCTTGCTCTTGAATACATCTTGAATACATTCTGAATACACTAGACCGGGGCGTTTGGGCTATCAGATATCGCATGTTTAGGGTTGGATTTCGCAAGATTTGGGGCAGCGGTAGCTATTTTTTTGGCGCATGGGCCGATGGCTTGGCCGTATCCCCCAAAAAAGGCCCGATTTCGACCGACTCGCGGGGCGAATATCCTAGAGAGACGCGCAGCATTGGTGTATGTGCTAGCACAGTCTGTCGTGCCTTTGGCGCCTGTGAAGAAAGGTCATTTGTGCTGTGGTAAAAGCGGCCCTTCCCAAAAAACATCTACTGCTTTGTCGGCCTGGTTTTGAGGAGACTCTCAGATCTGAGATGGGTGCGCGTTTTGGCCTTCAAGGTGAGGTCGTTGGGCGGGCGATTGTGGGGTTTGCTGAATCAGTCCGGATGCCGGCTCCGAAGGATACTGTTTTTGCGCGTCAGGTTATGCCGCGGGCCATGCGGTTTTCCGGTGGTGATGACGAGACCGTCGTTAAGGAATTAATGCAGCGCATTGATGTGATGGTGAAACGCGGCAATCGTCAGTCGGGATCATGGACCATGCACGCCTTTGCCATCGATGATGACGATGGGCTTGCACGGGCGCGAGCCATCGGAAAACGCCTCATGGCGCACGTCAGGGAGCGGC
>JBILMN010000249.1:0-3723 GCA_044375465.1 Oligoflexales bacterium
GATTATTTCACCGAAGAAATCGTTGGCAAGGCCAAGTCTTCGCGCGCTGACTATACGGCCTCTGAAGACGACAATGTCCTACTCAAAGGTATCGCCGCGAGCAAGTTCGCGCTGGGCTATTTTGGTCATGGTTATTATATGGCGAACAAAAACAAAGTGCGTGCTTTAGGTATTGATGCCGGCAAGGGTGCCATCGATCCTACGGACGCAAATGTGATGAACGGCAGCTACCCCCTCTCACGCCAGCTCTACATTTATGTCAACGCCGCCTCCGCGAAAAAACAGCACATCCTTGCGTTTATAAAATTCTACCTGGAGAACGCCAAACGCCTCTCCCACGAGACCGGCTATGTTCCGCTCAAAGATTCCGAATACAAGGCCATGACGGAGCGGCTCCTCAAGCAAACCTCAGGCTCTAACAAGAAAACTTAAAGCGTTACGACAAGTATTTGGATTTGGATTTGCATTTGGTACAGCCGACCTCGTCCATTGCCGTAGAACCGGATGCCGCGCCTTTTGAAAGCGCGGCCAGGATTCGTATTCGCTGGAGCGAGCTTGCTGTCATTCGTTTTCTGCAGCTATGCGCCTGGATATCGGTCCTCACCACCATCGCCATTATTTTCATCTTGATGGTTGAGTCATCGGCTTTTTTTCGCAATATCCCTTTTTTGACGTTTCTAACAGGTTCGGACTGGTCCCCTCTCATTGAGCCACGTTCCTTTGGAGTGCTACCGCTCATCTGTGGAACACTGGTCGTTTCGGTTGGCGCATGTTTGATTGCGGTGCCCCTTGGGCTTTCTAGCGCTATATTCCTTGCCGAGTACGCGTCACCCATCACAAGACGCATCCTGAAACCCACCATCGAGCTGCTAGCGGGGATTCCAAGCGTGGTTTTTGGTTATTTTGCCGTTACCACCGTCACGCCGTGGTTGCAGATTTTTTTTGTTGAGACTGAGGTCTTCAATGCTGCAAGCGCAGCCATTGTCCTGGGTTTCATGGTTCTGCCCATGGTCACGTCTCTTTGTGATGACGCGATCCGTGCCGTCCCCAGATCATTAAGGGAGGGAGGGTTCGCATTAGCGGCCACCAAAGCCGAGGTTTGCGTGCAGGTGCTGCTTCCCGCCTCCATGAGCGCCATCATGGCCAGTTTTATTCTCGGATTTTCGCGAGCCATCGGTGAGACTATGGCTGTCGCGTTGGCTGCTGGCAGCACACCGGCACTAACGCTCAATCCGCTAGTCAGCATGCAGACCATGACCGGTTATATCGTTCAGGTAGCGATGGGTGATGTCCCGCACGGCACCATCGAATATCAGTCGATTTTTGCCGTTGCAGCAACGTTGTTTGCGATCACGCTCGCTCTCAATATTTTAAGTCAATATATCGTCCGACGTTTTGCAAGACAGTGGGAATGAGGCCGCTCCATGACTGAAGATCAACTTAATCAGCAGGGCATTTCCGTCACTCAAGACGTCGACCTTGAAAGCCCATTTGTCGACAATATTGAGCGTCGCATGTTTTATGGCCGGGTGTTCAACGTCATGATCGCCGCCGCGACCGTCGTCGCCATGATGGTCCTTGCTATTTTGATCTACCGCATCAGCATTCAAGGCATGCCGTGGCTCACATGGGATTTTTTAACCAGTTTCCCTAGCCGCATTGCCAGCCGCGCGGGAATTCTCAGCGCTCTCGTTGGCAGCGCATCCATCATCGTGATGACCACCCTGATCGCGGTTTTCGTGGGAGTTGGCGCCGCCGTCTATCTCGAAGAATTGGTCCCCCGCAGCAATCCCTTCAGCCGCTTCATTGAAATCAATATTGCCAACCTGTCTGGCGTCCCATCTCTGGTGTATGGGATGCTGGGCCTTGCTGTATTCGTGAGATTGATGGACTTCGGCCGTAGCATTCTTGCGGCGTCATGCACGCTTGCGATGATGATCCTGCCCACCATCATTATCGCCAGTCGAGAGGCACTGCGCACAGTCCCAGCCGGCATCAGAACCGCCGCTTTAGCCCTGGGAGCGACCACTTGGCAAACAACCTGGCATCACGTTCTACCCGCAGCGTCCCCGGGCATTTTAACGGGGATCATCCTGGCGATCAGTCGCGCGCTTGGCGAAGCCGCGCCTCTGATTATGGTTGGCGGCGTGACTTATATCGCGTTTTTGCCCACCTCATTGTTTGATTCCTTCACAACACTTCCCATCCAAATTTTTAACTGGGCGGGTCGTCCCCAGGAGGACTTTCAGTCCATCGCGGCTGCAGCCATCATGGTGCTCGTCAGTCTTGTACTGACGACAAATGGCTTTGCAATAGCGCTCCGCGCAAAGCTAGAAAATAGAAACAGGTGGTGATAGACGATGGTGATTGGCACACAAAATCTAACTTTGGCATACGGCGACAAACACATTGTCAAAGGTATTAATCTTGATGTGGGTCCGTCGACTGTGACTGCTCTGATTGGGCCCTCAGGCTGTGGTAAAAGCACGCTGCTTCGCACATTTAACCGCATGAATGATTTTGTACCAAGTTTTCGCCTGGTCTCAGGCTCCGTCAGGTACCGAGACTATGATGTTTATGCTGGCAACGTTGATCCCGTATTCATTCGCCGCAGAGTTGGCATGGTCTTCCAGAAACCAAACCCATTTCCGTCCAGTATCTATAAAAACATCACATGGGGCCCGTCTATTAACGGCTACAAGGGTGATTTTGACCAGCTCGTGGAAAGCTGCTTGCGCCGCGCGGCTTTGTGGGAGGAGGTTAAAGATAAACTGAGTGCCAGTGGTTTAGCCCTTTCCGGCGGGCAACAACAGCGCCTATGCATCGCACGCGCCATAGCCATGGATCCAGATGTCATTTTGATGGATGAGCCTTGCTCCGCGCTTGATCCCGCATCCACGGCGCGTATTGAGGAATTAATCGTCGAACTGAGGCAACGCTATTCCATACTCATCGTCACACACAACATGCAGCAGGCGGCTCGTGTCTCGGATCACACCGCATTTATGTACCAAGGGGAGATGGTGGAATATGCCGCAACCAAGCAAATATTCAACGCCCCCAAACAACGTCTGACCGAAGACTACATTATGGGCCGATTTGGTTAATCGCCATGGAAGATCAGCGCGGTAAAATCAAATCAGAGCTCATGGCCTCGAACCTTCGAGACTATATTGATCGTCATGCGCGCCCCCCCCACCCACAATTGGAATTGCTGAGGCAAGATTGCCTCAAGCACAAATGGAACTTCATGCTGACCACGAAAGATCAGGCCGCATTTTTGCATGCTCAGGCACTCCTGATCGGAGCGAGGCGCATCCTTGAAATTGGCTCCTATTTTGGTCATAGCACCCTGGCTCTGGCATCAGCCCTGCCCTCTGATGGAAAATTATGGGCGATCGAACATAATCCCAAATTCGTACGCGCCGCTCAGGAGCATCTCCTGGCCGCAGGCGTCTTGGGCCGTGTGGAATTCATGATCACAGAGGCTCCACTGGCATTGAAAACCCTGCAATCCACTGCACCGAAAGAGAGCTTTGACCTGATATTCATCGACGCTGATAAGCGTCATCTCAGGGACTACTGGGACATATCACTAGGCCTTTTGCGGCCCAGAGGACTCATCCTGGTAGACAATGTTTTGTCCCGGGGCGCCATCCTTGACGAATCCAGTGCTGCCGATGGGCATATCGCTGCCGTCCGCGCGTTCAACGCAACGGTCGT
>JBILMN010000250.1:0-3705 GCA_044375465.1 Oligoflexales bacterium
GCGGTGTCGTACGAATATCTTGAAGCCTCGCAGGCGTCTTAAAGGCTTTGACTGGCGCAATATCCACCATCATCCAGCGAGAGGCGCCCGCTTTGGCGCTGGCAGCATCAAAATACTCGCTCTTGGGATCTAAGGCTGTGGGGTCTGGGTACGCCTCACGCACCACCTTGGCAACTCCCTGAATGCCGGGCTCGGCACACGAGGAGTGATAAAATAAGATAAGATCACCCACCTTAAATTCGTCACGCATAAAATTTCGTGCCTGATAGTTCCGGACGCCATCCCAGGATGCGATGTTCTTACGGTTGAGATCATCCCAACTGAACACATCCGGCTCCGTCTTCATCAACCAATATTTCATGATTTCCAACCTCTTCGAATTTTTTGATCCTTCGATTCAGGAAGGAACATTTAATCATTGTGGCCTTTTCGATTTTTTTTGAGTCGTCCATAAATGAGGGTGTCGCGGTAGCGACCAAATAACAAGCGATTGGCCTTTAAGTGCCCCTCCAGCGCAAAACCGCAGCGCTCAGCGACCGCAGCCGAACGTTTGTTAGAAGGCTCACAGCGGATTTCGACCCGGTGGAGTCCAGCCGCAAAACAAACCTTCGTGAGTGCCGTCACCGCTTCACTAACGAATCCCTGCCCCTCAAAGGGACCCGCAATCCAGTAGCCAAGTTCACAACACTCGTGGGCCCAGTGGATCGAATGCACACCAATGTTCCCCAAAAAAACACCATCAGATCTGCGGTAAATTCCAAAATCGAATAATTCACGCCGGCGCCACTTGAGAGCGCATTCTTGGATGAATTTGCGCTGATCGTGCACGTTTTTGGTTAATGGCACAAACGAGAGATAGCGTCCCAGACGCTGACGGTCGTTGTCCAGCAGCGCAAACATCGCTTCAGCGTCGCGCACGGTGTGCTTTCGCAACATGAGCCGCTTTGATGTTATTTTGGTCGGGAAGTCAGAGGGCTTCAATCATCACCTGCTGCATATCAGTCCAACATGTCCACGATGATGAGAATAAAAAAGCTGGAGTGTTTGCTCCAGCTTTTTTTTATTGTCATTGATTCAACCAAGAATCAGACGGACAGATTACTTGCGCTGATCCATCGGAATGTAGGGACGCTGCACTTCACCCGTATAGATCTGACGCGGACGACCAATCCGACCATCCCCATCCCGGTGCATCTCAATCCAATGAGCAATCCATCCCGGCAAGCGACCGAGAGCAAACATCACCGTGAACATATCGGTCGGAATCCCCATGGCGCGGTAAATCACGCCCGAATAAAAGTCGACGTTCGGATAAAGCTTACGTTCCTTGAAGAAATCGTCGGCCAAAGCCGCCTCTTCAAGCTCCTTTGCGATATCGAGCAGAGGATCTTTAATGCCTTTTTTGGCCAGCAGTTTATCACAGTAGGTTTTGATCACTTTGGCACGGGGGTCGAAGTTTTTGTAGACGCGGTGACCGAAGCCCATCAATCTGAACCCGCTATTCTTGTCTTTTGCCCGCCTGACGATTTCCTTAACAGGTAGCTTTTCACGGTGGATCAATTCCAGCATCTCAACCACTTCCTGGTTCGCTCCACCATGCTTTGGCCCCCACAACGCGCAAATACCTGCTGCAATCGATGCAAAGAGGTTGGCATCAGATGAACCAACAAGTCTCACGGTTGATGTGGAACAGTTTTGTTCGTGGTCCGCATGAAGAATCAAGAGAACGTTGAGCGCTTTGACCATGTCAGGATCGATCTGATACTCCTCAGCAGGAGTCGCAAACATCATCCGCAGGAAGTTCGAACAGTAGTCGAGATCAGACTTCGGATAAATGACGGGCTGACCCTTGGATTTTTTGTACGAATAGGCAGCGATCGTGCGCATTTTCGAAAGTAGACGCGGAACCAGGTGTCCCACTTGCGTCATGTCGTTTGGATCAAGATGCTCAGGATAATAGCTAGAAAGTGAGCACACCATCGCTGAAAGGATCGCCATAGGATGAGCGGTTGTTGGGTAACCGTCGAAGAACTTGATCATGCCCTCATGAATCATCGCATGACCACTGAGCAGGTTCCGAAATTCCTCGCGCTGTGTCCGGTTGGGAAGATTTCCGTAAATCAGCAGGTATGCGGTTTCAACAAAATCACTTTTCTCTGCCAATTCCTCGATCGGAATCCCGCGGTAGCGAAGAATGCCGAGATCACCGTCAATGAACGTAATGGCAGAACGACAGGCACCGGTATTGCCATAGCCGGAATCGATCGTAATATAACCGCTGTCTTGACGTAGTTTTGAGATATCGACAGCCTTTTCCTTCTCAGTTCCTTCAATGACAGGAAGTTTGTAGGATTTGCCATCAAGAATGATTTCACCCGTTCCACTCATAACCAACCTCTGCGATAAATATGTGTAAAAACTGAGAACTCTGTCAGACCCATGTCAGACTCCTGACAATGTACTGTCTGACGCGACCATATTGTATCAAATCCTGCCCGTCTCAACCAAAAAAGTCGATTCATTCCGTAAGGTTTTAAGATTTAGGCCAAGCAATGTCGGGGCGATGGCAGCCGACGCCCCTGGGCCGGTGCCCCCCGGTCGACTCGCACCGCAGCCCAAGACCCACCAGACACACTAATATATCCTCAAAGATTCTAGATATTTAAAAATATATAGATATAATCTATCACATAATAATAATAATCGATTTCACAAATATCTCGATTTGCCGAAGACTGTTGTAAGTGGCAGGGGTGACAGCCATGGTGGCCCACCCTGATCCACAGTGATCCACAGTGATTCACAAAGAGTCAACGAACGACGGAGGTATGTATGTCAATCATCAACAGTAAGATTCCCGCATTCAAAGTTCAGGCCTATCACAACAATGAATTCAAAACGATCACAGAGGCAGACCTGAAAGGCAAGTGGTCCATCTTCTTCTTCTATCCGGCAGACTTCACGTTTGTTTGCCCAACCGAGCTTGGTGATATGGCCGATAAGTACGCTGAATTCCAAAAACTCGGAGTCGAGGTTTATTCTGTTAGCACCGACACCCATTTCACACATAAGGCTTGGCATGACACATCTGACACGATCAAAAAAATCAAATTCCCCATGCTCGCCGATCCTACCGGAACCCTGACGCGCGCTTTCGGAGTGCATATCGACGAAGAAGGCCTGGCATACCGCGGGACATTTGTGGTCAATCCCGAGGGACAGATCAAAATCGCCGAAATTCATGACAACGGCATTGGCCGCAACTCCGACGAGCTGCTCAGAAAAGTCCAGGCCGCACAGTTTGTTGCCAGCCACAAAGGAGAGGTCTGTCCTGCGAAATGGAAGCCAGGTAGCGACACTTTAAAACCTGGCTTAAATCTGGTCGGAAAAATCTAAGTGTCCGCAATCCGCATAGAAACCAGATCGACGCAGTTAGTAGCACATAAGATGAAGAGAAAGAGACAGCAAACGAGGAGTCAGCCATGTTAGACAGCGATATTTTGGAGCAGCTCAAATTATACTTCGCCGACCTTGAACCCAAGATTACGTTGGCCATGGCTGACTCGCAGCACCCAAAACAAGCGGAGCTTCGCGCGATGCTCGAAGCCATCACCACAACCAGCCCTAAGATCCTTCTGGAAATGGTTCCTGAACACTCTGATATTCCGGCATTCACAATTTTACGTGACGGCAAACCGACCGGAA
>JBILMN010000084.1:0-12099 GCA_044375465.1 Oligoflexales bacterium
CTCCTCCTCTGACGGCAGTGCGTGCGATGATGCTGGGTGTCGTGATCTTCTTGTCTTGTCTTGTCTTAGCTGGGTCTGCCTCAAGCAGCGGTGGCCACTCAGTGGATGGATGCGGATGGTCCTGGCAGCGAGCATTGGCATGGTGATCTACCGCTGGCTATACGTGGCAAAAAGAATAGATTTTGATGATGCGCGCGCTCTAGCGCTGTTTCTTGGTATTTTTTGCCTTTATTCGCCACGCGCGACCCGACAGGGGGCTGCACTTCGGCTGATGGCGGGCCTCTTTGCCGGTGTTTTAATTTTACCCGCGATACCTTTGATGTTTGGTATACCCTTGGGTTTGTGTGTCCTGTTGGTCATTGTTGGCGGATGGATCAGCTTATGGTCAGATATGAGGCTCGGTCAGGCGATGATTTGGTTTGCCAAACGCTCGATTCGCCGCGAGACGATTTTCTTGCTGATGTTTCTCGCTGGAATCGGTGCCATTGGTATCAGACAAGCGCAAAATTATGTTCAGACCCAGGCCGGTCTTTCTGGCCTTGCATCGAGCATCGCACCTGGAAGTTTTCAGGCTCTGACCCTATCCTCAGCCTTGGCGATGCGGGTGCGGCCGTCCCAGTTGCCGTCCGTTGATATGTCTCAGGCTTACTTTCGCAGTGCGGTGATGGAGCGTATGGATGGTTTTAAGTGGTTTCAGGGACCAAGCCGTTTGCGGCGCACCATGCCTGCTGCGGTTGGAGTGATTGATTATAAGGCGGATCTTAGTCCTCGCTTCTCCGAGTATGCGCCGGTGCTCGATTACGGGCTTTCTTTAAGCTATCTGAATGCGAGGCAAGGCGTGACGCGACCAAGCTATGGCCGCGATACTGGTGTTTTTTTTCCGACGTCCATGCCCTCTTTCTGGCAAAGTTACGCGGGACGAAGCTCCCCGAACCCAACCCACTTGCTTGCGCCGGAAGACCGGCAACGACTGCTACAGGTGGACGAGTCGGTGAGCGGGCGGGTCGTGGCGATTGCCGAGGAGTTATCAAAGGGTGGGCGCGGAGTGCCGGAGTTTATGCTGCGGCTTGGGCGGCTTTTTGCGGATGGTGGGTTTCGCTACACGTTAAGTCACCAAGGTATGGCTGAAAATCTCGAGGATTTTCTGGCCGGTTCCAAGGCCGGATACTGTGAGCATTATGCTGCCGCGTCGGCCTCTTTGGCCCGGATTGCAGGGATTCCTGCGCGTGTGGTCGCAGGTTTTCAGGGCGGACAGTGGGAGCCTCAGTCCTTGACGCTCTATATTCGGGATATGGATGCTCATGCTTGGGCAGAATTCTGGGATGATCAGTCACAGCGATGGCAGCGTTTTGATGGCGTGCAGTTTGTGGCACCGAGCCGCATCACCCTTGGGGCCGAACGCTACCTGAGATCCATCGGAGCAGAGATTCCCGATGCCGCAACCCTCAGACAGAAAATCTGGCTGTCGCGTTTTTTTATGGCGCTCGATGAATTTGTGACTTCATTTCAAAACACCAACGTCATCAATGCCGCTGGATCATTGGTGGATTATGGTGAAGAGATGGCGATCCTGGGAGTCCTGGGACTTACCATATCCTATGTTCTATTGCGGTCACGCCGCTACATCGCTGCCCGAGCCCATCCTCACCGTCCCCACGTGCGGCGTCTTGAGGTCCTGTTAGACGCTCAAGGATTAGGGCGTCTGTCGGGTGAGCCCGTGCGACTATGGCTTGAGCGAGCAGCCCTGCAACTGGCTCCTGTGGCCTCAGAGTTGCGGACTTTCGCCTACATTCACGACCAGTTTTGCTACAGCGCTAAGCCTAACAAGCAGGATGTGTCGGTCATGAAGGCGTTGGTGCGAAAGCTGCAACAAAATCTTCAGTTGCGATGAGTTGATTTTTACCGGCAGATAAAATTTTTCACCGCAAGTCTGCGATCGATCGCCAGGTTCCTTGCTTTCTACGGATTTCTACGGATTTCTACGGCGCTAGAGATGTTGGATCTGACTCTGACTTTTGATCTGTGGATCAAAAGATTTTTTTAGTTGATCGATAAATGCAGCCATGGGATTTGATAGTGGTTCTCCGGATCTGGCGATCAGCTTTAAATTGAAAATAAACGACTCGTTACTCAATAGACAGCTGAGTGTTCCATTGGCGATGTCGTTTGATACCAGAAAATCCGGGAGGATGGCTACTCCCATCCCTTTTTGCACCATACGATGATGGGCGCTGAGCGCGTTGGCGGAAAGCCTGATCTGCGCATCAGGGAATTTCTTCCGAAGTTTATTCAAAGCAGGATAAGTCTTGTTTGCGACATCGTCGATCTCCCTTGATCCGATAAACGAAGAACAAACAACTTTTGAACGCTTTAGATGGCTTGCCACCACGAGGTAAAATCTCACGGGGAACGAGTTGCGAATTTCAAGTCCGCTTGGAATTTCTGGGGTGTGAAAAAGTAGAGCTACTTCAGATTTTTTCGCAATAAGAAGCTGTAAAGATTCGCTTGCGGTTGAGGTGATTAATTGAGGGTAAATACTGTTGTGCGAGCTGAGAAGATTATTGAGAACATCGGGTAACAAATGACTTGCCACTACATCTGTTGCGCAGAGATTGAGTGGTCCACCGATCTTAGTCGCCTTCGGTCGCACAATGTCTTGCAATTCCTCGACATGTCCGAAGATGAGTTCGCACTTTCTAAAGACGTCATTGCCAATTTTAGTTAGCCGGACGTTTCGTCCGACTCTCTCGAGCAATTTTATATTGAGCCCTTCTTCTAAATTTTTGACCATCTTAGAGATGGCTGGTTGAGCGACTCGGAGTGTTTTCGATGCTTTGGAAAAACCGCCGCATTTCGCCACAACATAGAAATATTTAAGGTGATTTAGTTCCATATATTCCAAAAAGATATAGATATAATAAAAACTATATATTTGTGGAATTTATAATGCAAGCGTAAAAGTCCGGCATCGACGGTCATACGGTCATGGCTGTCGAGAGAACCAATGATGAGAAAGGATTTTATATGAAACGCTTAGTCACCAGTATTTTGACGATGGCCAACCTTTGCAGTACTTCCGCATCAGCCCATGGAATCGACGGCAAGCACGGTAACGCCTCTAATCCCGCCTTTGATATTGTCAACGCCCAGATTACCAAGGAGGAAAATTCCCTCGTGTTTAAAATTAAAGTTGCGGGAATTGCAGGCGCAGTTCAGCCAACAAAATCGGGCGCACTGGGAGGCGCAAAGGTGTTCTCATACGTGTGGCCCACCTCGATGAATAGCTCTATCGTAGGTTTCGACAACGATCAGGGAATTCTTGCCCTTGCAGTAACGGCACACCCTGACTTTGATGATACGCCCCTGGTCGACGAAAATGGCGACGGCAACTCTAAAAACGACGGTGATGTTTGGCATTCCCACTGGGTTGTCCTTGTAAAAGACGACGCCTGTGGCGTCGGGGCTCTGAAGGTGAAAGACATTCCAGAGGGTGCAAAACCCAAGCTTCCTGCCACGTGGCCTGGTTTGCCCATCCTCATTGACAGTCCGGGCTATATTCCAACTTTCAAAGATGATGTGGTCCGCGTCAGTTTGCCGATGCCAAAATCTGTTTCCTTAGGGCCCATTAAGTTTGACGGCGTCACAGCGGGTTTACGGGTCAGTGACAGCGTGCACGCGCCGCTACTGTGCGTCAAGGATGTTTTTGACGTTGCTTCTGGCGATCTCAGTCTTCCTGGTAGAGTTAGGATTCAATAATGCCAAATCTTTATCTCGTACATTGCGGATTTTATGATTGCGATATTGCCGAAGGAATTTTTGAATCCCACGTGAATATTTTCACTGTAGCCTGTTCCTTTGAAGAGGCTCGGAGTAACGCAAAGCGGCACCAGATTTTTCGGTCTAAAAGGATGCATGTTGATGGAATTCAGCAAATTGTCGCAGTCCAAGGATGGACGGTGGCTCTCCAGCAAAGTTCACCAAGTAACGAGGATACGCTGTTGATCAGCAATACACATCGAGAGCTCGCTCCAAGGACATAATTATTTTTTCATTGGCAAACACGTTCTTTATCAACATACCACGTCTCGACCTACAGGTAATCGACAGCGATCTCAACATCACCCATGAATCGCGTCTGGCAGGCGAGCCTCTCATCCGGATCCGCGTTCATAGCCCGCAGAAAATCAGCCTCCGCCTCAGTCTTTGGACTCAGCGCCTCAGCTCCCTGAATCACCTTGACGATACAGATACCACAATCCGACGCGCGGCAGTCAAATTCAATGCCGGTGTTGTGACGGGCACAGATGGCCTGAAATCCAAGGCCAGACCGTGCTTGAATCGTCTGAGTTTCAGCGCCGCGACGGATGGTTATTTCAACGTTCATATGAATTCGCTCCAAAAGCAGGCAACAAGCACCCCAGTGATATCCCGTGATCACGTATCTTAATACGAATTTTTTGGGGATTGGCACGTCCAAACAAAAGAATCAAATCACTGCCCTTCGCCTCAGGCTCCAGTCGCCGGAGTCGGTCCTAAGATCAACGGCTCTGGCCGATGGCATTTAATCAGTCATTTCGGATGGTTTTGCCGTTTGCGCTAAAGATTTTTTGAATAGGCCCGAACAACCACCTGATCTCCCTTGGAGATCGGGAGGTTTGCTGTGTCAGGTCAGGGTGAGGCGACACAAATTTTGGACTTGTCGGACGCTCGTACCATGGGTGGTCCCGTTGCTCCGGTTGATACCGGTATGTCTTCCAATGCCACGGTGCCAAGTCTTCACGTCGCGACTTCGCACAGTCTTGCGGTCGGCGCAACGTTGCATCCATCGACACCCAATTTCGGAGGCGTAGCTCCGGAAACGACCACACACTACATGCAGCATGTAGGTGATGACAAAGGCAAACAAAAGAGAATCTTGATCGCTATCGCCGGACTCATCACTGTCGGCCTGGTGGCTCTGATCAGTCTGTCAGATGAGAGTTCGCTCGACAGTTTGTTGGCGGTTTTGGGTCTTGCTTCAACAGAAGAGCACCTGGCGCCCTTACCAAAAAGAAACAAGGCACCAACATCTAAAACGCCTGAGCCAATCGCTGTAAAAGCATTGGCATCAAACCCGGTGTCGTCATCTCAGACCATCAGTTCGCCTGGCTTGTGGGGGCGCCTTAAGAATGAACTGCGGGAAGAGCAGAAGGATCCAGGAGCACCGCTGACAACGGATCAAGAGGAGACGTTCAAATCTGCTCTCGCTCATGAATTTACCTATCAGCGCTATAAGGCGGTGATGGATCTTGCCGCGCTCAATGCTGAAGGCTCAGAGATGCTGCTCAGGAGTGCCTTGGATTCCCCAAAACTTTGGACGCGGATGCGCGCTTTGATGGCCTTGGCAGAGCTTGGCGATGATATCACCGCAGAGGACATCCAAAAAGGTCTTGGCAGCGCCCATGGGGAGCTTCGGGCGAGGTTTTTTAAACGCTTTGAACGCTCGCCCTGTGGCGCCGGTTGTTATTTCATTGCGCGAGCGTCGCTGCCACATCTGGACGCTACGGGACGTGAGGCCGTGATCCGTGTGATCGCCAAGGAAGATGACGTCATCCGAGACCGATTTATGGTGGCGGCGACGTTTGATCCATCCGACCGTGTGCGTGCCACGGCGCAAAAATGGCTCGACAGTCATGCCGTCACGCCTGATGTTTTGGCTGAAGTGCGTGCGATTGTAGCACCTTAGACGCATATTCTTAGCAGCCTGCCTCCTGCATGTTGCGGTTGGTCTTGGGCATTCATTCAACGTTGACGAAGAGGGCTTTGATGGGTAACCTTCCGACCGCTCTCTGTGCCAACCAATGAGGTCGATACAACTGATTGCTACTTTAAAGGATGTGGGGTCAATGATGGGTGCCGCTTTTTTTCGTTTTTGGGACCTAAAGCAACTGGCTAAGACGTTCGCGGTCGGAGTTCTATGGACGGTTGCAGCCATGGCCGTAGTTCCAGCAGTCAGAGCCGATGATGATCCGATGAATCCAGGAATTGATCTTCCTGCGTTTGAAGCGGCGCTGCAGGGTGCCGGTGTGGATGGTTGGATTCATGGTCGACTTGGGCCTCTGGCTGTTTTTGTCTTTCGGGAAAAAGGTGATTTCTTTCGGTACGCATTGTTTCCGATGGTGTCGCACATTCCTGCAGTGCGACAAGAGCTTCAGACCCTCAAGCGCCACGATAAAATCCACATCAAAGGCTCATTTATTGATAATGGAGCTCCACAAAAACATATTTACGTGACGGAACTTGCCGTGCTCGAACGCTGGGATGGCGGCGGCGGTGAGCCCGTGCCTCCTTATGAGTACGAGGCGAAAGTTCCCGACGAATTGATTGGGCGTAGTGAGTTTATTGGCAAAGTCCATTTTGCCGCCCAAGACGGTTCCATGATTGTGACCGAATATAAAGACGTCATCGTGCCCGTCGTGGGAATTCCCGGTCGCGCCAATAATCTTTACAGGGGTGATAAGATCCGTCTGCAATACAAGGTGCAGCAAACTCCTGGACGACCCGCGCATCTGGCTCTTGACTCCGAGGCAAAGGAGCCGGTGACCGTGATCGCGCGCCTCAAAGACCTCCATGGACGCACCGCGTGTGTCGAGGGACAGTTGATCAAGTTTCCCAAGAGTCCGGAGGTTGTCTTCGACGTCTTCGCACTGCAAAACACCGACAGTGATTTTTACACCCTGGATTACACATTGGTGAACTTTGAGGACCCTGAGTTGTTTAAAGCGATTCGCGCCAAGGCCGCGGAAGCGTGGGATCAACACCCGGAGACAGTGATCAATGGCCGCAATAAGTTGCTGAATCCCCGGTTGCACGTGCGCGCCTGTGGGATCCTGAATGTGGTGTCACCAAGTCAGGCAAATCCTCAAGTCTTGATTCAAAAGATTGAGGATCTGGTGATCACCGATCAGGCCCACTGACGTCAGGGTGCTCAATTTAATCTGATAACATCATCTAATAACATCATCTAATAACAGGCTGGTCGCTCGGGCAACATGAGCGAGGGACCGATGACGGAGGGTTTTGCAAGCTGACCCGTCATGATGCGGCGCACCAGATCGGTTTGCTGATGGCGCCCACAGGCGCCCTCGTAGACGGCGAGGGTGGCAGCCGCTACTGCGGCTGCTGTGGAGCTGCCCTCAAACGAAATGCCCGCATCGCTTTGCACAAATGATGGCGCGAGAACATCGGGTTTAGAGACGCCGCCCAAAGTGCGTCCCTTTGAGCTCGAAGCATTGTCATCTGCTCCGACGGTTAGAACATTCGGGTTGTCAGCGGGAATCATGATCGAGGCATCTACCGACTTATCGATAAACGTGACCCCAGGCCCATCGGCTGCCAGTCTGATGCGCGCGTAGCCATCGAAATTACGGCTTTTGACATCAACTCGCAGGAGATAATCACCCGCAGGTAGCACGATAGTCATCATCTCCCTGGCGTGAGCGCTATAGGCGGAATCATTGCCATGATCACGGCCATCTTGAATTTTATTGGCCACATTGATTTCGCGACCCATACGGTCGAGCAGCACCAGATCAAGATCGCGGTATGTTCGCCATTCTTTGGTCTCAGCAAAATCACTCCACGCCAAGGAAATTTTCACCGGTGTCTCAGCGTCCTGGACCTTCATGCGCACATAACGCCCCTGCCAGGGAAGGCTTGCAGATTGATCTGGATTGATCATCAAGCGTCCCTGCCAGGAGCTTTCCGCGTAATTGCCGGCAGCATTGATCCAAAGGATCCCGGCGCTCACCGCCTTGTTCACCACTGCATTGATAAAGCCGCGTCCATCAAAATTCCCACCGAACTCCCAGACTTGGGAATAAAGAATCAGATCAACGCCGTCTTTGATCGCTTGATCCACGGCTGCCGAAAAATTGGAAAATCCATTGGCATTATAGAGTTTGAGTGTTGGGTGCTGGCTCTGTTGCGTCCATGTCGTAGCGCCTGATGTCAGGGCCATGATGATTTCAGCCAGGATTGTCCCGTGAGGTGTGGGTGATTCATTTTTAATGGGAGATGGTGCCACGGTCACATCGGGCGGAAGACGCTGCCCCCTAGCTTGGGCCAGTCCACCAAATCCATTGTCGAGGATACCGATGGTGATTTTCTGTCCATGGTGACCGGCCGCCAACCAGCCATCAAGACCTACAGCGCGCCGCAGCGTCACATCATTGATGATCGTTCCGTTAAAGATGGGAGGTTCCGTTCCCATCGGATTGGAAACTTCTGGTGCCGTGGTTTGCGGTGGCGCAGGGGATGATGGGACGACGGTTTCTCGATCCTTTTTGGCGACGCCGCAGGCGAGTGTGAGCACCAAGGGTCCGAGCAACGAGATTGAGGTTTTATTTTTAAAAATCATAAAAATCCAAAATGATTATTGTATTAATAAATCGTATTTTTATTATTTTTTAATATTATAGTCAATCACGAAAGCCCGGCTTGAAAGCCTCATGAACCGCTAGCTCCCGGATGAAGGGGCGGCCTTGGCTGAGGTTTCAGATGAGGAGGCCGTAGGTTGCGCCGCTGTGCTTGAGCTCGAATCAGGCGCTGATGGCGCCGAAGAGGAACGACCACCTTTAAAGTCAGTGACATACCAGCCTGTGCCCTTCAGGGCAAAGCTCGACAAACTCAGCTGCTTGATCATGGGGCCTTTGCCGCATTTTTCGCAAGCGGCGGGGGCAGGGTCCGTGGATTTTTGCATGATCTCAGTGGGCACGTGGCAGGCTTCACAACGATATTCATAGATGGGCATGGTCGCAACACTCCTGAAAACAATCAAACGGTCATTTCTCTGTTATTTTTCTGTTATTGCTTGGGCATTTTCAAAGACACCGGAGGCAATATCAGTTTGGCGCGGGGCTTTGTCAAGCCCCCCCGCAGGATGATGCAGCACCATCAGCGATGGCTGGAAATATCGTTTTGGACGGCCTTTGCTGCAGCCTGAATACCAGCCAAATCGTCGGCAGTCAGGAAGTTAAAGGCATCACCATAGGCCATCGCCGATTCCTTCGTCGTGCAGCGACCCGAGGCGTCACAGGTGGTGGTGGCGGATGGTCCGGTGATGACATCGGCATCAGGGTTGTCAGCATGGCTCATGCCAAATGTATGTCCGACTTCATGCAACAGCGTGTGGTAGGACGAGACCACCGGGCGATACTCGTAGCCTGAGAGGTCTGGGCCGGCAGCTCCGCGATTTTGTGCAAATTGTTGCATGATGCGCTGAAACTCCTGATCTTCGGCGCCTTTAGCATTCGCTGTCGCAAGACTCTCTGCGAGGGACTTAAGGTCTTCAAAACCAGGTGAGCTTTGGGCTTGAAGGGTCTGATACAGCCTGACGATGGACTGTTGCTCCTGGCTGCCAGAGCCAGAAGCTGTCTGAAGGCCATCGGTCAGGGGTTTCCAAGCCACGTGCGGGCTCAAGATCACAGTGGCTGGTGCGGTGCGTTCCACCTTGGTCCAGGTTTGCGGTGCATCGGTTCGATAAAACGATCGCAGCGTCGCTGGTCCTCCCCAACCAAGGGTGATCCCGCCATCAGAGCGGCAGGAGATGCTCTCAGCTGATGAGGTGCAGGACATGCGGGCTGGACTAAACAGTTTGTCAAATTGATCGCCCGGCTTTTCCTTTGCCTTGTCACCAAAAATGACGACGGTCATCGCGGAGGCGTCGCTCGTGCTGCACTGATCTCTGATCTCAAACGATAACCGATTGTAGTCGGTAGAGCCGTAACCTGCGCTCGCAAGCCATGCGACATGGGCAAGACGTGTTTCAAGCAGTCTTGAGGCGTCCGCTGTTCGGTCGCCACTGGACTGGAGACAAACTTTGAGGCGGTCGCCAAATTGATGGGCGATGCCGTTTTTTATGATTTCCAATTGTCCAAGCGGTGTTCCCGCCATCCGATTTGCAGGCAGATGGGCGTAACGCAAGCTTGATCGGTGGTCTTGTTGGCTGCAGCCACTGGCAAGGCCCAGAGCCAGCAGTCCAGCATGCAAAAACATCGGTTTTTTTAACATCGGTTTTTTTAAGTATTGGCATTGCAATGTCATCGCTTCAGGTTCCTTTCAGCAAAAGCAGCATCAGCAGGTGAAACAACAAGTTTTAGAATCAATTTAATGATTCTTATAAATTTATAAATTAACATTAGAAATTTGTAAATAGTTTTATTCAGTGACGCTATTGCTCCACGAAAGCGCGGCATGACCCACCTTTAGACAAGCTTAAGATCGACTTAAATCATTAATATTATTGATTAAAATCCATTGACCACAGGATTCCATAGAATCACCTTTAAATAGGTTGATTGATGAGATGGTCTCAGTCGGAAGCCGATCTTATATTTTTTGAGCGTTGCTAAGTAAAAAAACGCCCAGGGTTACCCCAGGCGTTTTGATTCATTTCAGAAGGATGAAGAACAAATCAGGGCGCTAAATCAGCCAAAAGCAGAGTCAACACGCTGCTTTAGCTCCTGCCCGGTTTTCCAGAAAGGAAGGCGTTTAGGGGGAACGACGATTTTTTCGCCAGTTTTTGGGTTGCGACCTTCGTAGGTCTTGTACTCGCGAACGGTAAAGGCGCCAAATCCACGGATTTCAACCCGGTCACCCCGGCAAAGAGTCTCCGCCACAGAGTTAAAAAACAGATCAACCACCTCTTCGGCTTTGGCCAAGGTGATGTCCGCACGTTCCGCCAAGCTTTCAACGAGTTCTGACTTTACCATTTGCCACCTCAGGAAATCGGTTCGCACATTCTGATGACCTATTGATATTGTAGCCATATCGGAGATTCAAATGCAACGATTTCGCAAAAAAAATGCGACAGGGCCCAAGGGGGCGGCGTCGCCCCCTAAAGTCCCTCGTGACAAGGTGGTCTCTTTGGTTCAAGATGCCAGCTGAACAATACAAGGGGCAGATCCATGGAAGTGATTCCTTTTGAAAAACCACTGGTCGATCTTGAAAATCGTATCGATGAGCTGCGGCGCATCGCGTCCAGTCAGCTGAAGAACGTTGACGGCGAACTGGCTGAACTTGAGCAGAAGGCTCGGATGGTCCGTGAGCAGATTTTTTCGAATCTTTCTCCCTACGAGTCGACACAGATCGCAAGGCACCCGCGGCGTCCGAATTCTCTTGAGTTGATCAACGCCATGACCACTGGCTTTATTGAGCTGCATGGAGACCGCAATTTTCTGGACGATAAGTCCATTGTTGGTGGTCTTGCGCGCATGGATGACATGGCTGTGATGATGATTGGTCATCAAAAAGGCCGGGGAACCAAAGACAATATTTTTAGGAATTTTGGGATGCCGCGGCCAGAAGGCTACCGTAAGGCATTGCGCATGATGAGCATGGCCGAGCGTTTTGGGCTGCCCATCGTGACGTTGATTGACACGCCAGGAGCTTATCCGGGTATTGACGCAGAGGAACGTGGGCAAAGTGAGGCCATCGCTAAAAATATTATGGTGATGACACGCCTTCGCGTTCCGGTGGTGTCTGTGGTGACTGGAGAGGGCGGCAGTGGAGGGGCTCTCGCCATTGCCGTTGCCAACCGCGTTTATATGCTGGAACACGGCGTGTATTCAGTGATCTCGCCCGAAGGTTGCGCGTCCATTTTGATGAAAAGTGCTGCTGAAGCGCCGAGGGCCGCTGAGATGTTGAAAATCACGGCGAAGAATGCGCTGTCTTTGGGTGTCATTGACAGCATCATTAAAGAACCGGACGGCGGTGCCCACCGTGATCTGACATTGACGGCAAGCCGCATTAAGTCCCAGGTGATGAGTGCCCTGCGCGAACTACAGAAGAAGTCACCCGAGGCTCTTCGCGATGAGCGTTTTAATAAGTATCTCCATATGGGCGCCGTCTTAGACGCTTGATGAGAGGATCCAACAATATGAACCAAGCCAATGGGAGCGATGCGGTCCTGATCGCACCATGGCCGACGCGAGCGCGCGGTTTGTCCGCGTGTTCCATTTCGGCACCTTTTTCACCAGACAAGTCATTGACACATCGGGCGATGATGCTGGCGGCTATGGCCGAGGGGCAATCGGTGATTCGTCATCCCTTGGAGGGCGA
>JBILMN010000085.1:0-12093 GCA_044375465.1 Oligoflexales bacterium
GCTCGGCCTCCATCATGAATGCAAGGATGCGCGGCTTAATGGAGCCAAAGTAATGATCTTCCAACTGCTGGCCACGCGGAGGGTTGCGACCGAGCAGGGTGCGTCCAGCAAGAAGAAGATCCGGTCTCAGATTGAAGAGAGCTTCATCACAGACAAAGTATTCTTGCTCTGGACCAGCAGAGGCGATCACGTGCTTGACGTCATGACCGAGCAGTTTCAGGGACTCGGTTGCTGCCTTGTTGAGTGCCGATAGAGATCTCAGTAGAGGGGTTTTCTCGTCAAGAGCCTCGCCATTGTAAGAGATAAACAGACTTGGGATGCAAAGGGTCATCCCATTCTCGCTTTCCATCAGAAACATCGGCGAACTGGCGTCCCACGCCGTATAACCGCGCGCCTCAAAAGTGGCGCGCATGCCGCCAGAGGGGAAGCTGCTGGCATCAGGCTCTGACTGAATGAGCTCTTTGCCCGTAAATTTTTCGATGGCATTGCCCTTTTTGTCAAAGCTGAAGAAGGCATCGTGCTTCTCGGCAGTCGCTCCCGTTTGTGGTTGAAACCAGTGACAATAGTGAGTGGCTCCTCTCGTCAGCGCCCACTCGCGGACTGCGTCGGCAACTTTATTGGCAAGTTCCAGGGACAGCGGTGTGTTGCTGGTGGCAAATTCACGCAAAATGGAAATGTCGGTGGATGAGAGTTTTTTCTCCATCATTTCAAAACTAAATGTGTTGCAGCCAAAATACTCGCTTGATTTGAGGTTCAGTTCGTGAGGACGGGAGAATGTTTTTTGGAATGTGCGTGGCGACCTTGAACCAGCGTTCTTTAGCGCTTCAAAACGTGCAGATGCCCTGTTGGTTGTCATGGCGTTCCCCCAAAAATGAACAAGATGAATGAATCGGCCGGAGATGCTTTAAAAAAGATAAGCAAAACATCAAGACCGACGTGGCCCTGACGGAGTTTTTTTATAGCTGGTAACCGGGTTGTCTTCAAGAAAATAACCACGATTATTAAAGATTTATCGTGAGGTTAGCGGTGGATGGTCTTAACTAAATCTTCAACTTTTTGACGTAGCTCCAAGACACTGCAGTCGGTGTCGATGATCAGATGAGCTTTTGTGGCTTTGATCCCTGCCGGCATCTGTGCCGCAATCATTTCGATGGCAGCCTCCCGCGAAAGTCCTGAGCGGTCCATGAGGCGTTTGATCTGTATATTTTCTGGACAGAGGGTGGCCCAGACTTGCCAGAAGGCCGACTCCCGTTTGGTCTCAAAAATCAAACTCGCCTCATAAAAAAAAGGCTTTTCACCGACCGGCTCTATATGGTTTGCAACCCAAGCACGCAGTTCATTGTGGATGGCTGGGTGCATGATGGATTCAAGCACGCGGCGCGCCTCTGGATGGGGCATGACCAGCTCACGCAGGCGTTCGCGGTTCAGCGATTGGTCTGCATGAAGAATGTTTGCTCCAAAATGGCTGACAATCGCTGCCAACGTTGGAGATCCCGGCGCTGTGACAAGCCTGGCAAACTGATCAGCATCAGCAACGGCATAACCAAGCTCTCTGAGTATTTTTGCGACGGTCGATTTTCCCGTTGCGATGCCTCCGGTGAGGCCAATGCACCGTCTTTTAATCCAGGAATCGAGACTCTGTGGGGTGAAGTTTGGTTGTTGATTTTGATCTTTATTTTGATTTTTATTCTGATTTTTATTTGGCAGTTTCATCAGTTAGAGGTCCCAGGTGATTCCCATCGTTAACGCATGGCGAAGCCGGGCGTCGCGAGGGTCTAGCGTGGGGGTGTAACCGAATAAAATCTCTGAATCAAGGTGCAACGGAGTAAGGGCATTTGCAACGGGCCACTCCATGGCGACGGTGCCGAACGGTGCGGTCTCGAGGTCCAGATGATAGCTGTGCATGATGCGCGGTCTCGCACGCTTACTTTTTTTGGATTTTCCGGATGGGCTGGAGTCTGGGCTTGTCAGGGCATCAAATGCTCCCGCGCCCCACAGGCCGACAAATGCAAGCATCGAATACTGAGCATTTTGTTTGGCTTTGTTAATGGCAGCTTTGCCTTGGGTTTCTTTGGCTGCGGTCTCGCTGTCAAAGGCCTCCTGCTCTTCTGCCGGCACATCGGCTCTTGCAGCGTCTCGCTCCGTCAAAATTTGATTGAGACGTGACTGATAGCTCGTCGCAGCATCGGAATTGCTCTTATAGAAATAGAGTGCGCCAGCTTCAGAACCAAGGAAAAACAGGCCCTTTGCGGTGCTTCCTTTGCAGAACTGTCCGAATCCAAAGGGGAGGATTTTGACCAAGGTGGAGCATTTTTCTGTCTTTGCTATGGTGCGTTTCGTTGACCCTTTTGACGATGCTGGCGGTGGCAAAATAGGTGGTGGTGGCATACCCCCAGAGGCTCTTTCACTGACGCTTGGCCCAGGGTCGACAGCCGGAGGCGGTGTCGTTGTTGGTGCTTCAGGTGGTGGCCCAAGATAGCCTCCATAGGGATCAACCGGTGCGGAGTATACTGGACTTGGCGGCGGAGTTGGAGGCATCGGTTGCGTGTAGGCGTATGGATTCACGGGCTGCGCCGCATAGCCACCATAGGGTTGCATGGGATACGGCGCCGGCCCGTAAGCAGGGGCTTGATAGGTCGGGAAGCTGGGGTAAGCGGGAGCAACGGGGTAACCACTATAAGGCTGAGGAGCATAGGGTGACTGCGGATATGGTGATTGCGGATACGGTGACTGCGGATAAGCGGGCTGCAGCCCGTAAGGTCCTGCGCCATATCCTTGGGGAGGCATCACGGGCTGTTGGGGTGGTGGCGGTGGAGTGACCATCTGAGGTGTCGTAACTTGAGGCTGTGCTGCCATTGGTTGCTGAAACTGACTAAAATCATCAGCGATCTCATCGCCACCAAAAAGATCATGTTTCGGTTTTTTGCCTGCCGCTCCCGTCCGGTTTTTTGGGGTGCTGGGTGTTGAGCTGTTCATACCAGGAAGTGGTATGCCCCTAGCCGGCTTCGAGGCTAGAGCCTGAGTCTGAGGTCTGGGTTTGGGCTTGGGTAAAATCTTGTCCAAATTGACGGTGATCGAGCTCGTGGTCATCGCCTCAAGCTGCACTTTAACGGCTTTGCTGATGAATCCTGGAGCGGAAACTTCGAGAACCACTGTGCCGGGCTGAACCTCGATATCTTGGCCAGCCGTGCCGTAAGCGATACCGTCAAGGCTAACCCTGGCGGTTGGTACATTGCTTAGCACTTTAAGCAGCGTTCGCTTGGATTTTTGTTTGGTGATTGCTGAGCTCTTAGGAGTCGCTGCGGGACTCTGCTGTTGACTCGGCCTCGATGTCTGAGGCGAGGATTTTGCTGCCGCAAAAACTGGGAGCACGGATTCATCGGCGACGTCGTTGGCAGTCAATTTGACCATCGGGTTTAGCGTCTTAGCCCTGACGAAAGAGGTGTTAGCGGCTGCTTTTTGGCCTCGCATATACTGTGCCACACCGAGATATTTGTAGGTTTCAGCGAGCTCTGTTTTTGATTTGGCTGATTTGACGGCCGCGGTGAGTTGCATTTCTGCCCCGCGATAGTCACTTCTCATGAGCGCAGAGCGTCCCGCTTTGTAGGCTTGTCCAAAGGAACTTGTGCTTAGCATCAGGACACACAATAAGAGGACGCAGCGGCACACAGAGCGTTCGTTGCCCCATGTCGTTTGTCTTCTCATGATCCTTAAGTTGCTCAAGGTGATGTCCTTTGTCCTTTCATGGCGCGGTCGCTCCATCAGTTTTCGCAGGTTGCTTAAAGTCGACGCTGAACGTTAACTGTTGCGCCGCTCCAGATAGATCAATGCGACGTTTTCGCAGGTCTCCGTTATGGTTCATGGTGACATCGTAAATACCACGCTCGAGGTTTATGGTTTGCGTGGTTTGTGACATGACAATTGTTTGCGTCGCTCGCGTCTCGATTTGAATGAGCGTGACGGTAACCGGAGGCGTGTTTGTCGATACTGTGAGGCGATAGACAGCCGCTTTGTTTGTAGGCGTATCACTGCGCATCAGTGTGTAAGGTCCAAATTTTTGCCGGGTATCGCCAACGACTTGGACCGTTTCAATGCGCGTGTTAAATCCTGCGCGGCGCAGCTCAATGCGACGGTCGCCCGCGATTAATTCGATCCATTCACTGGTAGTTCCCAGGTCATTAGTGGTGCCATAGCGTTTGCCGTCAATATACAATTCAGCCGCTGGTGTACTGGCGATCGAGACACGTCCTTTAGCGGTCAAGGCGTCAGTTTTCGCAGATGTTGCTATGCTTGGGCCCTGCTTACGGGGGAGCGGTGTTGGCTGCGGAATCGGCGCAACATCGATGGACGGCTCCTCATCACCCGCTGTCGCTTCACGGATGCCGATGGACCCATCGGCAGGTTTTACGGGTCGCAGTGGCTGTGATCCGGCAATCAAATTGGGACTTGCTGATCCGGGATCTGCGCCCCCGATGTTGCCGGACTTGAATGGTTTTTGGGCCAAGCTGATAGTCTTGGAGTCAGATTTTTGACCGGGCCTTTGACTGGTCGTTTGGTTTGGGTTCCGATCGTTTCTTGGATCAGGCTTTTGATCAGGCTTTTGATCATTTTTTTGCGCAGATGCCAAATATGGCTGTTTATTGGGTATTTTTTGCGGCGGCACGCGACCGGTATCTGCGATATTGGGACTACCGCTTTGGGGAGATTTGCCGATACCCGCGGATTGGTCTGAAGGCGTAGATGATTTTTTTGGACCCTCATCGATAGCGGATTTGCCGTCCTTCGCCAGATTCGGTTTTAACGTTAGAGTCGAGTCTTCCTTCTTTTTAGGTTTTGAGGAAGGTTTCGTATTTCGTCCAAATATTGACGCTGGGTTTTTAGGTTTTGAACCAAGAATATGGAACTGGGTGTTCAAGATGATTCCAGCCGAAAGCAGGACAATCATGGCGGCAAGAAATTTTCCTGAAAATCCGGATTCACGCCGTGGAGACATTGAATCCTGAATGACGAAGCGAACTTTGTGCGCCGGTCGCCTCGGAGTTGGGGGCACTGTGCGTGAGACGCGGCGGATATCTGGGCGCTGTCCGTGATGCTGTCCGTGATTTTGTCCGTGAACGACGCTATGAACTGGGCTGTGAACCGGGTCGTGACGCGGGGGTGCCACGGGTGGACGATTCTTCGACGGCGCCTGGTCCCGCTGGGACGTTGGTCTGGAATTTGCGTACATTGGTCGTTGATGTGTTGGGCTTTGTATCCTTGCAGTCACTTGCATTCGCGGTGCTGATGGAGCCTGTTGGCTGACCACCTTGGTGGGCCTTTGCTTATGGCGACGTTCAGGCAGATGTTTTGTGATCGCCTCTGGCTTTTGTCTTTGGTGGCTTGCGTGAATGGGTGGTCGTGGCGGTAAAAGCTCGTCGACAATGACGGTCGAGGCCATTTTTACATTGGTGACGCGCAACAACTTTGACAGTCGTTCGCCATACGCCAGGGGATCTTTAAAGCAGCGCTCGAGTTCCTGAGCGCTGCGATCCAGAGATAATGACTCCAGAAAACGATCAAACAGGATGCCCACTTGATCAATCGACTGTGGGCGATCGTCCGGATTTAGTTGCATGCATTTCACAACACATTGATCAAGTTCCTCGGGAAGGCCAGACATTATATACCGGGGATGAGTGAATTCCCCGCTCAGGATTCTCATGGCAATATCTGTCGTTGATGCGCCGGTAAATGGCAGTCTTCCTGTAAGGACTTCGTAGAGCATCACGCCAATGCTATAAATATCACTGCGGTGATCAATGTCCCGCCCGCGTATTTGTTCCGGTGACATGTAGCTTGGAGATCCCATAAACATGCCGGTTTGTGTCATGCTGCTGACTCTTTGGATTTTCGCAATACCGAAGTCCATGAGTTTGACGCGACCTTGGTGGGTAATCATGACGTTTTCAGGCTTTACATCACGGTGAACAATGCCCTGTTCATGCGCTGTGGCCAAGGCGGCGCAGATTTCACGAGTGATCGATGCCGCAATGACAGGATGAAGCCAACCACTCGGAGTTGTTTCGAGAATTTGTGCGACGTTGCGACCGTGAATCAACTCCGTCACAATCCACAACTGTCGCGAATCTTCACCGGAGAAGTCGTATATTTTAAGAATGTTTTGATGATCAAAGGCTGAAACCACGCGGGCTTCATGCTGAAATCGTGATCGGATCTCATCGTGGGTCTCAAAGCGTTCTTTAAGGATTTTGATGGCAACGTCACGTCCGAGTTTTTCGTCAACGGCAAGATGGACAACGGCCATGCCTCCCTCGCCGATTTTGCGAAGGACGCGGTAACGATTTCCGATGAGTTGCCCGCTCATGGCTGGGTTGTCTCCCGTGAAACGCTTGCCAAAAAAATAGAATACCTCTTAGGGGTTATCGGCAAATTCAGCGGGATATTAAAGTTTGTCCTCGGCAGGCCGGTCTAAGGCCTTCATCGCGGGCCGGTTCTTGAGTTGACGTTAATGCGTGTAAATATCTGCAATAATTAGTTATATTAATGAATTTTAGTGATGATTAAAAACCATGTCCCGCGTCAAATTGCCACGGATGGGAGTGTTGTTAATAGAGCGGAATTCCCACGATTTTTTGAAATTTTTGGGCATTACGGGACATCTTGCGCAGGCGCGTCAAGGATCGTGTGGCAAGATGTCATGGAAACTGGAGAATCTTTTTTGTGGGCTATAAAAACGAAGATTACTGACCCGGCTTGTGTACACACAAGCAAAGCCTTCAACCTGGTATGCAAACCGACTGCGTTCCAGTCCAACCTTCATCAGTTCACCCCACATGGGATGTAGGGAGTTTTCTTTTTTGGCCAGCAGGTCTTTGATGTCTTGATCAAGCTGATCCAAAATCGGGGTTTTTGCGGATAATTTTTCGGCGTACTTATCTCTCTCCTTTTCCAGGTGATGAGATTTCTTGGTGTCACCATCGCGATTGGCAATTTGGATGTGGCGTTTGATGGACATAAGCTTGGATCTGGTGATTTGAATCTCCTCGTCCAGAGCCTCCCGTTCATAGGTTTTTTTCTGGATATCGAGAAACAGAGGCTTTAGATTTTGAAGATTTTCGAGTTCGTGTTCCAGCTCTTCTACAACGAGCAGGGTCCGCCAGTTGAGTTTGCCCTTTGATTGCATGATGTCTCCGAAAATGTGGTCACCCACATACAAGATCTCGTCTCCTCTGAACTTGGTGAGTTTTTGAAACAAGGTGGCATTACCGCCCTGATATACACGGCGGGGGATCAAAGACCCCGAATGCGGTTTGAGCAGACCGTTGTCAGTCATGACCTCAAGAAATGGCTGACTGCCGGTAAAAAATCCGGGTTTGCCGGACGATACGATGATTTCGTCAAAATAGTCACGCCAGCTTGGAAATTCCTCGTGTTCTCCATCAAGGATGAAGCTCATCATTTTGTTGGTGTATTCCCAACCTGAATTGGTCAGGAGGAATAAAGTCTTGCCGCCATCCACAAGGCGCATCAAGGCTGTCGCCAGGTATTTGTCTTTGCGGATGAAACGACCTGGATCAGCCATGACGACATTTTTGATGCTGCCATCAGCGTGACTCAGATCAATAAATTTTCGGAGGTCATCATAAACTTCACGATAGGTTTTTTTGATCTTCTTTGGATTGGCGTCCATGTAATCGACAATTTCAACAAATAGCTGCACCTCACTTAGTGCAAAAAACGTATCGACACTGAGAAACTCCTGTGCCTTGAACGACTCACTATTATAGAGCTTGTGGCGGGTTTCTTTGTCCAGGCGCGTTGTTCCGTGAAAGGCGGTTTTGACATATTTGTGTCCATCGACCTTCAGGAGATTGCCCCGGTCCATGTCAACGAGAAGGCCTCGGATCAAAAAATTTGGCTTGAAATTTAGTTCACTCAGCTCCTCAGGGTAGCCAGCTTCGATAAATTTTTTTAATGTTTCGCGAAAAGCAAGCGATTCAAACGCCTCCCGATTATACACAACGAGAGTGTGATCCATGTCAAATCCGATGGCCTTGATGCGGTCCATGTTGAGGGAGCGATTGACATACATACGTTGCCATTTTTCAAGTTTGCTGTAGGGGCTTGCCACGATTTGATGATCCTTGTTAAAAAAATCAAAAGTCAGCGAGGGGCGTTTTGTGACGTCAAAAACTTGAGGCCGACCTGTACCCGCAGATGACCCTGAAGATCCATGAATTTTCGATTGTAGACGACCTCCGCGGAGGCGGTCGTCCAAAGTTTGCCATCTATATGGACCTTGACCAGCGGCAGTTTAGCGCCAGCTGCAAAGGGTTTGGTTGGCGCATTGATGCGTATGGAGAGGCCTGTTGCCGACATGTCCATCACATGGCGATGCAATTTTGTGATGTTGTCAAAGGGGTTCAAGATTTCAGCCATGACCTTCTCGTCTGGCGTAAACAAGAAACGCTCTGCCTGACGAGTTTCTTCTGTGGTCGAGTTTTCCTGGATCTCAAAGGCCATGTTCGTGCCTCGTGGGCCTACTTTTGTCGACTGTAGCCGCAGCATTTTGCATTGCAAAAAGAATAGGTTTCCGGCCGAAAATTTCTGAATGTACTCGGGCCGAACCATGTTTTCGAGAATAATGGTATTGCCATCAACGTGACGGATTACAGTCTGAAAAGCAATGTCAAGGCTTTGACTTGCAATGAAAACGGGTGTCCGCTGTTTGCGACACTCCTCTAGAATCGATTGCAAATCCTTGGATTTCATCACTGCTCGCTGTCCTTGGTGAACGCCACATCAGCAAAACGCTTCGTCATTTTGGCGACGCGTCTTGTTCCTGGAAAAGCCCAAACCACGCCGGCAGCGATGGTGTTTTTGCTTTCAGAATAAACCTTCTGGTCGCTACTGTTTTCGACCATCTGGTAAGACACGTCAAACCGCAAGTTTTGGCTTTTTTCATAGTATACGTTAAGGTTGAGTAGTGTGCCAGTGTCAGCACGCAGACAGGCAACAGGAACTGGATTTTCGCTATCAAGACTTCCCGAGCAAGAGCCAGTTTTGATGTAGGGAAGCTTATAGCTGTCTTGATAGTAGCCGAGGGTCATGGTGGCTCCAAGACCGCGGTAGATGGTGTATTCGGCTGCCGCCAAGGCGGCCCTTCTTGTGTAGTCAAGCCAGAAGTCATTGAATACAAACTCATACTGGTAGAGGTCAAAAGACATCTGCAGTCTTTTGGATGGGAACTCAAGCCCATGGGAAAATCCCAGGCTGATGGCTGGCATATCGGAGGATGACGCAAAGTCATACGTCTTGTTGCTATGTTCAGGGCTTTGGTTATGAATCTCCTTGCGCAGGTAAAGGGAAAACATCGTTCGGTTTGTTTGATTCCAACTCCAGCCAATCCAGGGAATCAAGAGGCTTGTGTCAACATCCGAGGTGACAACTCTCAAGTTCGAGTCATCGGGACTCGGAAAAAAACTGGAACCGATACGACTGAAAGACACCCGGGCATAGGCTCCCATGTAAAGCTGACTCGTGGCCTGGCGTCTATAATCGCCAAAAAGTTGATGGGTCCGCTGCATCATGTCGCCGCGGATTGGAAATAAGTCGAGGCTAAAACCTTCAGAAACCCACGTGGGCAGAGAATCCGGTTGAGTGAGCCAGTTTTGCTTGTAAGTATAGCCGGCAAACGAAGAGTTATTGTCCTTGCGAATGGGGCCGACTCCAATGGATGCGTTGACGAGCAGTGCCGTATCCTGCTCGCTTCGTCGCTCGATGGTGCCGTAGCGGCTGCCAGGTTCCAGAGGACCAGGCTGATAGCCGATACTTTCAGAGGACTCAAAGCCTGTGTTGATTTCCCAAAAATGCGGAAATTGAAATAACGACCACGGATGGTATTTATAGATAGTGGCCTCTGGATCGGGACGGTCAAAGCCTTTGAGTCCATCTGGTTTCTTACCTTCGTTTAAGGCCTTAAGCTGGTCTTTTGCTGCGTTGACGTCCGGTCCGCGCGGGAATTTCTGCACGTAGGTTTGTAGCCATTGTCTGGTTTTGGCCAGGTCACCATCTTTCGCTGCGGCACTGGCAAGTTCAAACGTCGCACGGGCCCCAAATTCGTCAGACCAATTGCTGGCATACTCCCAGAACCTCACCGCGTCTTTATCAGAACCTAGAATAGCTATACACATGCCCTGATAAAAATAATTAAATGATTTGTCGGGCGTGGTCTTGTCGAAACGTCTGAGGGTTTCCAAAGCAAGCTTGATTTGACCGGAGTGATAGTAGGCGGCAGCCAGCTGATTCCAAGCCAGAAGATCGCTGGGGATCGAGCGCAGGTGTTTTCTATAAAGCGTGATGGCAGAACTCCAGTTCCCTTTGGCAAATTCGGCCTGAGCGGCCGCGATCGCCGTGACAGGTGAGGCGCCTCGCACTGGGGCGGACTCTGGCGCGCTTTTTGCGTCATTGTATGACGATCCCAGCACAGCTAGCATGAAAAGAATGAACACATGACTGACACGGTGGGTCAAATGGGTAGCCCCTCAACAAGTTTTTTATCCAAGGATCCAAGGACTGACATAGTCCCTGAGTCCGTCGTCGGCATTCATCTTTCAGGACCAAACGCAAAAAAATCCGCGGTCGTAGTCGTTGAAATCAATGGGTCTGAAGCCAGGTTCAAATCATTATATGAGAAGATTGGCTCAGTTGGCAGTTTATTTTCAGATGAACGTATTATTGACATTATGCAGCAGCAGAAGGCGCTTGTGGCCGCATTTGTGGATTGCCCCGTGTCAGAGCCTCCCTGTGTGCTTTGTGAGCGTCCTGTTTGCCCGGGAGTTGTGCGGTGCGACGATGTCGCCGTGGGCATGATGCTCTCCCTTGAACAACAGCGGGGACGCAAGGGTGGTCATAAGCTCCGGCCGCTCAATCCCCAGAATCTGCGCCTTTGGGACGCCATGTATGGACGGGGGCGCGAATTCGGTCATCTCGAACCAACTTATAGTGCCAATCAAGCGCCGCTTGTAGTGCGTGCTCGTACTCTGCAACGGCGTCTGCGTGCGGTTTTGCCAGACGTCAACCTGCGTGAAACCAATGTGCCGTTTTTGCTGCGGCAGATGGAGTCCATTTTGGGTCATTCGGATTGGGCGCGCTGTTATCGCAATTTTGAATCCGGTTTTGGGATCAGAGAATCTGTCTTGTCTGAGGTTTCCGCCCGCAAGACAGAGGAGGCCTTCCGTGGGCTTCGGATTCTCATCGATGATATGGATTTGGATAGCCTGGCAACCAGTGTCGAGGCATTTCATGCTTTTTTTGCCGCGGCGATGGGGGTTTGGTCGTTGCGGGGGCTTGCCCGGACTAAGACACAGTACTTTGAGACCAATGCCGGATGGGTGGAGACGTTGTGTCCTGACCAGGCCAAAACGCGCCCTAGCGCAGATTAAAACGCTGATTCCGCTAAAAAAATCATGGAAGGTGATCCTATGACCGCCTCGGGACGGCGCATGCTTTCATTCCCAGTAGTTTGGATAGCTTGTGGCGGCGAGCGGCAACCCATTTGTAGGATCGGTCTCCCACAAAACCCGCGCCAGGCAATAGCATCACTGGCACTAACGGCCAAAGCAGTGGAATTCTGCAGGCAATCCATTCGCATGCCTGGAAGCCACCATACCATCCGGTTCTTGGATCATGGACCAGGATTTCCTCGCGCGAGCGCTCCAACGACAGATCCTTGAATAGATCGAAGGTTGACGGTGTGTTATTCGCGTAAAACGTTAATCGATGCAGCCAGTCTAAACGCGCGATGACGCGCACGATATGTGTGCATATGCCGCATTCGCCATCGTAAATCACTGAGCCACCAGGAGGTATCCATCCAGCCATGAAATTTTTTCTCCTCGGGATTTATATATCTTGCCGTGGCAAAACTAGATCATGATGTTGTTTGTCAAGCAATAGAAACCCCGTTAACTGGCCCGGCCTCGTGTTGCTAAAAATGTCGGTGGCGGACATTTTTCAAAAATCACAATGGTCCGCCGAAGACATCTTTTAAAGCACCGTAATTATTGGATATTTCAAAGAAGATGTTCGTCG
>JBILMN010000251.1:0-3685 GCA_044375465.1 Oligoflexales bacterium
GCCCAGATCCGGCGTGCGAGTCGCCTCAAACTCAAGAATGAATTGCAGATTCGCAAAGACCCCTGAGTTTGTAGCAGGAGGCATGAATGCGTCAACTGATCGTCTTGATTCTATCGCTGGTCGGTTTATCAGGTGTGTCGTCGGCCGAGAATTTTATCCCACCCATGCCAGACAATCTTGCCGATACTAGATTCAGTCTTTTGACTGTTGGTGTTGGAGATGCGATTCATGCTCGTTTTGGACATTCCATGATCCGGATTGAGGACTATCAGCATCAGCTTGATTACGTGGTCAATTGGGGGCTGTTTGATTTTTCCGATCCCCTGTTTATTCCAAAGTTTTTTCGGGGCATTTTGATTTACCGCATGGGGTTTAGTGGGACTCAGTCAACAATCGCATACTACAAAGACGTGGAAAAACGTTCGGTGAGTCAAGATGAGATAAGTTTGACGAGCAAGCAAAAGCGTCAATTGCTGGAAAAGATCATTTGGAATGCACAGCCGCAAAATATTTCCTATCCATATCAGTACTTTCGCAATAATTGCGCGACGATCCCTAGAGATTTTCTGGATCTTGTCACCAAAGGCTATCTGAGAAAATCATTTGAGTCAGCAGTCGTGCCTTTGACGTATCGTGACTATATTTGGAATAACATCGGGAGTCATCCGATCTTCGGTTGGGGATTGGATGTTATTTTTAATCGCGATACGGATCAAAAACTCTCAAAGTGGCAGGAGATGTTCTATCCACTGAAGCTCCGTGAATATCTTTCAAGACTACAAGGCGTTGACGATGGGGGAGAAGCGGATTCCAGTCGCATGTTCTTGAGCAACCATCGGGTTCTGGCCGATGTTCCCGAACCAACAGGTGATGGGGTTGATGGGTATCGTCTGGCATGGGGCGTGGCAGGAATACCTTTGATTATTTTGCTTTTGGCTTTGGTTGTGGGGCGTCGTATGGGAGGCAGTCTATCGATTTTTCCCTGGTGCTTTCGCTTGTTCGGCGTCGTCAGTCTATGGTGGGGTCTGACTTGTGGATTCTTTGGTCTGACACATTTTTCTGGTTGGGCCTTTTCGGACCATACGGACCTCTATGGTAATTTCAATATGCTGCTATTTTGGCCCATGGATATGTTGGTCTTGATCCCTGGAGTGCAAATGGGTGTTATGCGTAAACGCTGGGATCATAGCGGTCATCTAAAAGTTGGATTTTGGCGAAAATACGCTTTTTTGCATATTGGTTTCGCGGCGCTGTTTATTTTGATGTATATATCCGGAACTGTGAAACAGGACGTCAGTCGCGTCGCTCTCTATCTGCTGCCCCTATCTCTGTTATACTATGCAGTGATGATCGTCATCTCCAGCCCAAAGTTTATTCATGAATCTTCTCCTGGGGGGCTAAATTCATAATGCAATATCGTCCGCCGGAACTAAGAGCGCGGTTTAAGGCATTCAAGTCGGGAGATGATGATGCCTTGGAAGAGCTACTTCAGTCTGAAAAGACTCGTTTGTTTGATTATATGATGCGCATGACCGGGCAATTGACCCGTTCTTTGGACATAACCAATGAAACGATCAATGTTTTAGCTCCCGTAGCTGATCATGAGGAAACTTTTGAGGATTTATTGGTGGTCCTCTATAAGACAGCGCGAAATTTTTCCCTTGATATTTGGAATGCGGACACTTCCCGTTTGGAAAATGGGGCTTACAGTGCCTCACCGGCGGCAAAGCTGGATAAAAATCTAACATCATTGATCGCCCTTGAGCATATCATCAGATCGCTTCCACCAAAACAAAGAGAAATTTTACTCCTGCACGAAAGGCTAGGGTTTTCGCCAGACGAGATCGCTGAGATTACCTCGTATCCCATTGGTGATGTGGAAGAGATCTTTGCCCATGCATTGGGTGTGACAGAAACTGCTTTGGCCGGTGAGGCCGAGAAGGTCCCAGAATTCATGACCAAGATTCATGCGTTTCCTATTCCAGAGGTCGACGAGCAGGTGACCCAAAATCTGTCGATGGTATTCAAGGATCTTAAAAAATCTTCCAAGTCGACTCCAGGCGGAGTCTTTAAACTACTAATAGCCGTTCTGCTTGCCGGCATGATCGGCCTGGGGCTATTCCAATACGAGGCCACCATGACGATCTTGAGCCGATTGTTTGGACCCTGAATTGTTGAGAAATCTGATTTAATTTTTTTGATTCATAATACGCGACGTCTTCAGAAAAACTTGTGAATGTCGATCTGATATCAGGAGGCTACGATGATGGGTGCGGATTTTGACCAATTTTTGCGGAAGACGATAAGGATGGCTTCATTAATGGCTTTGTTGCTGGCTTCATCCTGTTCCGAAAAGACAAGCTTCGTTGAGCGCAAAGTTGGTGAGGATCACCTGGTGGGCGAAGCGGACGGGGAGATTGGCTCAGATTTTCCGATACCTGAGGTTCCAGGATTGCGTTCGGCCACTGATCGATTCATGCAAACTCAAAAAAGTAAGCTTGATGTTTTGTGGGTCATTGACAACTCGGCTTCCATGGCGCCCTATCAACAGCTACTGTCAGAAAATATCGGGGATTTCCTTGAAGGTGCGTCATCCTGGAATGTGGATATTCAGATGGGGGTCACATCGACAGACATGTGTCAGGCGAAACGCCCGACGGATCCGGCCCTGGTTTTCTGTCCCGATAAGCCTGAGACAGCACCCGGGCTGCGCGGCCGTCTTGAGGGCGGGCGAGTGGTTCGTGGTTTAGATCAGGCCGCTCGCGATCAATTTTCTGGGCTCGCAATGATTGGGACCTATGGCTCATCCTTTGAACATGGACTCAGTGCTGCCAAGGCTGCGGTTCAGCGGAGTTTGGCGGGTCAAAATGGCGGTCTTGTGCGGGACGGCGCGTTCTTGTCCGTTGTGATGGTCAGTGATGAGGAGGATGATGGTGTTGGCCTAAGCATGCCTGATGAGAAAGGTGTGGTATGGACTGATACGGGCATCACGTCCTATCGTTTTACGGCCGACGATCTGGTCTCTTATCTCTCCACAGTCAAGCCAGACAGTGCGTTCTCCGTGTCAACGGTGACAGGATTTAAATCTGGTGGATCATCAACGGGTGGTTGTTATGACGGTGGTAGCCTGGAAATTGGTGCACAGCAGGCGCGGGCAGCTGATCTTAGTGGTGGATTCAAATTAGATATTTGTACCGATGATTGGGCCAGCGGGCTTTTCTCCATGGCCAACAATATCGCGGCGCAACTGAATACATTCAAACTTTCATATCCACCCGCAAAACCTTATGACATCCATGTTTACGTCAACGGTGTAAAGGTCACATCTGGTTGGCACTATGTTGCGAGTCGGCAAAGTGTGGTTTTCGATGCGGATGCTGTGCCACCATATGGCGCACAACTCCAAATTAAGTACGTTTATTGATTGAGTGGATAGCGCTGCTGATCGAGCACATGTTATGTCTTATGGTCTCGGACGTCCCGCAAGTGGGCTCAACTCACGCCCGACTTTTTTCATTTCCTGAAATTTTCCTGCCAGTAGGGCACCACCAAGAGAGGTGCGAAGCTTTTCGCCGTCCACTGGAAGCAATTGAACAAGAGTATGAACGTCAAAGTACTCCGTTACGCCTTGGAGCTCAGGCACGGGCTTATAGTTATCGATGCGAATACGCTCGTAATAGATATC
>JBILMN010000252.1:0-3681 GCA_044375465.1 Oligoflexales bacterium
CGCGTGATTGGCAACACTGAGCAGACCGATCAGAGGATTCAGCCGATTCAACCGATTCAAGCGATTCAAGCGTTCTTGTGATGAAATGAACCAGATTCAAATTATACTTTTATTATCAGGTGGCGGCATTTTGGGTACGATCGCAAGGTATGGCGTGCAGTCAATAATGCCAACAGGTCTTCCGCTTGGAGATTTGCAACCACAGAACGAAAAAATAAGCGGCAATACCACCGCACATCTCATGGCAATTGCTCCACCCGAATGGTTATGCGCAAACTTGATTCGAAGTCTTGGAATAGACCTCTTTAGTCAGTATCGTGAAATCGCCTTAGATACGAACAAATCTTATTATGAGGATCCTCTGTTTGTAAACCACCAAGCTGTATATTTCTCCCGCCATTCAGCCGGTGACACCATGCCAAGCGACCGATGGGGGCGTGTTGTGTTGTAGCTGTCGATAAATGCATCGATTTTCATCCGCGCATCTTCCAAAGTCTCGAAATTCTGAAGCCAAATACATTCGCTTTTCAGCGTCAAAAAAAACCATCTCTCGATCATCCCATTCTGCTCAGGTGTGTAGGGCGTAATAAACTCCTGCATCCCGGCGCTTCTTGCCACCCGCGAAAAGGATTCGCTGCCAAATACCAGGCCATTGCCTGATCGAAGAATCAAACCAGCCCACAATCGTTCTGTCGCAGCAGTGGATGATCGCTGTCATGTGACACCATCCGTCTCGACGAGTGGAAAAGTGCGTCGTATCGATAGCCCAGCGACGATCCGGTCTGTCGATGCTGCTGCGGAGACCATGGACCCGGGGGCGCAGTCCCTTCGGTCGTTTTGCCATGATCCAGCATTTTGCTTTGACGATCCGCCTCACCGCTTTGACGTTCACACGATTTTGGCGGTTACGATTAAGCGCCCAGTGGATTCGACGTAAACCGAATATCGACTCCGCTGGCGGAGTTCACGGTAAACGCCGGACCTGGGAATTCCTAGGACTTCGCAGAGACAGCGGATAGAAATGGCGATGCCTTCCTCCGCCAGCTCTGACTTCAGGCCGATCACTCGATCTCGTCCCGTTCGGCCATCTCTATGCTTTTTTTTAGCACGCGGATGACAAGCGCCTGCTCGCGGACGACCCTTGGGAGCTCATCGACTTCCTTTTGCTTCTGTGCAGCAGCGTCTTTCGGATTCACCTTCAGGCTGTTGATGTCACCTTTGATGAATTCATCGGTACACTTTTCGACGTCGGACTGCTTCAAGTCGCTTGCCCGGCAGAAGTCTATGAGGGTTAACTTCCCCTTGATGATGTCAAGAACCGCATCGGCTTTGCGCTTGCCGGTCCACCTTTGAAATTCCACCACTGCATTACCCTCAAAACTGGCCATAAAAGGATCTCCTTCTATAGCAGCTTTGGTGGTCTACGTGTAACGGGGAGCACTATATTGAGACGCACTCATTTAAGCGTAGTTTTCGGGCTTCTGTGAGTGGCCAGGACATCCGGCAAAAGCAATGTCCAACCGACGACAAGAAACAAAATATTCTTAATGATGTACTGACCCTCGATGGTGGGCACCAGAAGAGTTGATTTAAAAATTAATTCAGGAAGCAAAAGAAAAGGAGAAAACGTGCCCAACATATGCAGAAGAAATAAACACAGTATCAGAGGACGCGCGAAGTTAAATATAAACCCTAAACCTATAACGCATTCAAATAATGCGAGCAAAAAAAGCGCTTGAGCCGGACTCAAAATCCCACCTGACATCATTGTCACTGTTTTTGTCGCTAAAGATTCTGCCGGGCTGTGCGCAGGGAAAAATTTAAGCGCCCCAAAATACAAATAAATGATTCCAACTGCGACCCGCACCGCACTGGCAGCTCGACCCTCACCAGACGAAAGCGCACGCTCCAAAACGCCGCGATATGATCCTGAAGCAAACTGAAGCAAGTAAGTCTTAGCCGGAACACTATCTTCCAAAACGTCTGCGCGCATGGGCGAGCACCTCCGGTGTTCCGTTTATGGTCCGCTGTTGGTCGCTTGATGAGACAAGGATCTATACTACGTCCCTCAAAAACTACTCTGCAAGGCCACAATTATAGTACTCCCCGTTTTAAGTGGACCACCAAAGCTGGCTATGGTCTGTGTGACTAGTATCACAGAAAGATACGCAATCGAACCGCAGGCGTAGCCATGAAGATGCGTAAACGCTCCACGATCTGCATGTTGACTCAGGCCAGGCAAATCCTGCACTGCGCGCGTTCAAAAGTAAACGCTCCACGATCGCCATCTTGTCCTGAATTCCAGCGTTGGTAATGATCCGCCCTTCACTTTCTGAAGGGCGGACTTTTTTTGACGAACGAATCTCTGAATCGCCGGTTGACTTGGCAGCGTCATCTCGACGATCAATTGTCCAGCGGACTATCTCAGCGTGACTTCTGCGCATCCCGCGGACTCAGTCTGGCTTCTTTTGGATATTGGAAAAGAAGATTAGCCAGGTCGGATTTGACGTCAGCGTGCGATCCTTTGTTCGTCCCTTTTCATCCCGAAAGACCGCGTCCTGATTCAGTACGTTTATCAAGCCCTTGTGGCCTGACGGTCGAAATTCCATTTGGCTCTGACGTGCGCTGGATCTGCCGCCTCGTCGAAGAGGTCGTGAAGCCGTGAGGGCGATTGGCACATTTTCGCAGATACTTCTTTGCCGCCTGCCGGTCGATGGTCGAAAGCAAATCAATGCCCTCGCAGCACTTGTCGAAGCGGAGCTTGGTCAAAGTCCTTTTGATGGAAGCCTTTTTGTCTTCATCACCCGCAGGCGTGATACGGTCAAATTTTTCTACTACGACAGAACAGTTTTTCCATGTGGGTGAAGCGGCTTGAGAAAGAAATATTTCCTTGGTTTAAATCCCGGAGCACTGGCACGGCACCCGTGACTGCGAGTCAGATCGAGATGCTTCTTTGTGGATACGAAATTTTCAATGCGAAGCCACACGAAAAGATATCATCGCCCTGCAGGCGATGATTCTTCGTATTGAGCTGGAAAAATCTGCTCTGCGCAGCGCAAACCTATCTCTTCGTAGCAAGACGCAAGAACTCGAATCAGAGAACGCACGCCTTCATCAAGAGCTGAAATATTTCCTCAGCCAAAAGTACGGCCGCAAAGCGGACGTCGTCCACCCTGGGCAAGCTCGTCTCTTTGATGAGGCGGAAAATTTGGCTGATAGTGCGTCATCTGAAGCCGCCGAAGATACTGAAGAAGACGTCCTCACTGTGCCAAGGCACACAAAAGGCCGCGGAAAACGCCGTCCCCTTTCTCCTTTGCTTGAGCGTCGGGTAATCGTCCATGACTAAGTGACAATGAGAAGCATTGCAGCAACCCCGACTGCAATGGATGCGTCATGAAAGAAATCGGTTACAGCAAGTCCGAGCAGCTCGACATCGTCCCGATGAAGATGATTGTCGTCGAGCATCAGCGTAAGAAATACGCCTGTCCGTCATGTGAATCGAATGTGGTGACGGCGGCGATGCCGCCGCAGCCGATGCCAAAGAGCATTGCAAGCCCTGGGCTCTTGGCGCATACGGTCGTCTCGAAATACGGAGATGCACTTCCTCTTTACCGGCAGGAAGCCATTTTGGGTCGACTTGGAATTGACTTGCCGAGGTCGACCACATCGCGCTGGATGATC
>JBILMN010000253.1:0-3662 GCA_044375465.1 Oligoflexales bacterium
CTGCGCAGCTCGTTTGCGGACCTGGCCAATGCCTCTGACAGTGGCTTTGGCGGTGCGATCTCGGCAGCTCTATTTTTGCAAAGGTTTGTAAAGGGACAAGTTCCCTGGCTGCACTTTGATCTTTATTGTTGGACCGACCGTGCAACCGGGGCTCTTGGAGACGTGGGAGGCAACGGACAGGGCGTGCAGATGATGGCCCGATTGCTTGAAAATATCACGGCTAGGAGTTTGGGATGAATCAAGTCAATAGCGTCTCTGGCGCTCCCTCAAGTGTGACAAATGGTCAGCAAAGTTCAAGTGCGACGGTGGCCCGGCGTGCGGGAGTGCTTTTGCTCAATGTCGGCACTCCCAATTCGCCGGCTGTAAAAGATGTGCGCCGTTACCTGCGGGAGTTTTTAACCGATGGTCGGGTGCTGACCATGCCAGGTATCCTGCGATGGCTCCTCGTTTACGGCATTATTGCGCCATTTCGTGGACCTAAATCTGCCCATGCTTATCGTTCTATTTGGAGTGATCGCGGATCGCCGTTGTTGATCAATGGACAAAATCTTGCCGCGTCGCTGGCTCAAGAATTGGGTCCGGGATTTGTGGTCAAGCTTGCCATGCGTTACGGTCATCCTGCCACCGACGCCGTGGTATCGGAGTTGCTGGATCAGCATCAGGTGGATCAACTGATCGTCGTCCCGCTTTACCCACAATATAGCAGCTCAGCCACCGGCACGGCCATTGAACGTATTTTTTCGCTACTCTCGCGTCGTGTGACCATTCCCTCGGTGCGCGTGGTTGGTGATTTCTTTGAACACCCTGGATTCATTGCAGCACAGGCGTCTATTGCCAAAGAACGACTTGCGGCATTCAACGCAGATCACGTGTTGATGAGTTATCATGGCCTTCCCGAAAGTCACGTACAGGCAACGGCACCATCGCACTGCCTCAAACAACCTGACTGCTGCGCTGCGGTGACAACCAGAAACCGATTTTGTTACAGGGCTCAATGCTATGCCACATCTCGACGGCTAGGGGAGGCTCTGGGACTTCCTCCTGGCGGTTATACAGTCGCTTTTCAAAGCCGTTTGGGACGAACCCCCTGGATTAAACCTTACACGGATCAAATCCTAGCGGACATTCGGCAAAGCGGTGTCAGGAGGCTTGCCGTCGTGGTCCCCTCATTTGTAGCAGATTGTCTCGAGACCATTGAGGAGATCGGTGACAGAGCCCGTGCTGATTGGCAAGCTCTGGGCGGTGAAGACTTCGCACTGGTGCCGTGTGTGAATCATGATCCGCGCTGGGTTAAGGCTCTGGCGACCATGATTCGTTGATTTTTTGCCATATGATTTTCGATAGCTCTGGTCGGCCAATTAACAATGCTGGATACTCGAGGCCTCGGCCTGATTTTCGCTCATGGACGGGCGAAGGTAGGGTGCCGTACCCCTCAAATCGGTTGATCCACTGCTGACGCATGGCTAGGGAGTTCGACACAAACGTTTTGTTGGATGCCGATTTTTTACTTTTTTTGCCCCATTTTTCGCCTTGGAAGTTTTTTTGTTCAAAGACGCTCTTTACGGCGATACATCCCTCACTGCCATGCGATTCGATGCGCTGATATCCCAGTGTTCGAACCCATAGCGATTTTGAGCGCTCCGGCTCTCGCAGTGAAAAAATGAGATCCAGCGTGCCCGCAAGAAACCTCGCTTCGAGATCATTCAAGTCATAAAGATCAAGCTCTACGGTTTCCACTGAGGGTTCGCTCAAAAGTCTATGACATAGGCTCAATGCTTGATTGGACAGGCCGTCTAAAGCTCCCACCCGCAGGTAGGGCTGGGTCGCATTATTTTGCAAGGCACTCATTTCGATTTGAAATGACAGGAATGTCCTGCGATAGAGTGCGGCGATGTTATGAGCATCCAATGTCCAGGAGGCAGAGCGTTTGGCTTCGCGATTGAGAAGCTGCACGCCGAGTTCCGATTCGAGTTGTTTGACGATCCTTGATAGCTGCGGTTGACTGATACCAATCACGCTCGCAGCGCTTGTCAAATGAGGTAAATCTACGGCCTTGGATAAAATGTCCAGTTGCCAGTTCAGGTATGGGATCGGCATTGATGTGGGAGTCCTCCATTTTTTTGCACCAAGGATCAATAGTAGGTGGCGGGGATTTCGGGTATTTTTCTCAATAATTTACGATACTCAGTGAATAATTTTCAGATCATTCGTATACCGAGTCGGTGATTTTTACCGGAAGCCAAAAATCAGGATGCGATCCATCGAGAATTTTTAGAGCTCATCAAGGCATTCGATCAATGTCCTTCGATACGACGTCACGACTCTTGCTGATCGTCGAGAGCTTCAATGATTTTTAGAGATTCCCGAAGGCTCAGGTTTTCAGACTTTAGACAAACGACTCTCTTCCCGTACTGATCCCGCAGTAAAGTTAAAACCTCGTCAAGCCAAGACGGCGCAACCACATCCACCCCAGAGAAGTCGAGTTCAATCAACTCCGAAGAGGTTGGCGGTATGAACGAAGACAATATGATCGATGCCGCTTCTTTTCCAGCGGGTCTAGAGACAAGAAGTTTGCCGAATTTTTTAATTTCAATAACCATTATTGTCTCCACACGAGAATGGTGATCGTGCCACCGCAACACTTTAAGCTCTTAATGGATTCAGCTTGCGCAGCTGCGTATTCACCGAGTTTGCCGAACGAAGCAGTTGCATCTCCAGAACGGCACCAAATGCCTCGATTTAAATTTCCATTTATGACCTGTCGAACGAATTTTAGGCCATTTCCTCGTCGCTCTGGAAATCTCCCTGAAATCTTTTTCTGAAAGGCCGTCTCTAAAGCTTCTTGTTGCGAACCTATATTTTTGTGGGCGGACAGCAACGATGCGTGAATGCCCCGCCCACGATCTGCAATGAGGCAAATGAGTTCACCATTTTGACACCAGACGCCATAGTGTAAACCAGGTTCGTAGGCCCAGTGCCCCAAATTGTGGTCATAGCTATTATTCCCAACTTCCCCGATTACGGCTGTCATCAAAAAACTCTCATTTTCGGTCATTCCTAGGTTCTTTTGGGCTATTTGGGCCACCTTAGAAAGGCGTCCTTCAAATACATCACGTGTGCCACAATAGTACTCGGATACAGTTGAGCAGCCTGAATTTTGATACCACTGTAAAATTGTTTGAATATTGTAAGACTTCATGGCGCCAAAGTAGTCCAATAGCTATGATTTTTTGCAAGAAATACCGCGGTATTTTTACACATTGTATTGTTGAAAACAATCGGCCAAATACAATGGTCCTATCATCCTGTGCTTCGCGGTGTTCTCATGAGGCCTTGTTTTATACGAGTTCCACGCAATTTAGATGCCCCCAATCTGACCTGAGAACTTTGATGTTATCAAGATTTCTTTAACGTTGCCGGTATTGCCCCCCCCGTGATTCGTCGTGCGAACCATTGACTTTATAGGTACGGGATCGGCATTGATGTGGGAGTCCTCCATTTTTTTGCACCAAGGATCAATAGTAGGTGGCGGGGATTTCGGGTATTTGTCTCACTAAAACATCAAGTTATATATCATGCAAAAAATAAATAATAAATAACAATTAATGTATTTTACGTATATAAAGAGAATTTGTATAGATCTTCGGGCAGCGGGGGATGGC
>JBILMN010000086.1:0-11959 GCA_044375465.1 Oligoflexales bacterium
AATCCACTGACAATGGATTTAATCCACTCACACTTGATTATTTTGCGAACCACGTAAAACACTCGCAAGGATGAATAGCATCATCCTTACGGGTGGTTACGTTTAGGCGGAAAAATATTGGGGGAATCGAAACTAGTAGAAAAGCGAGTGGAGCCGGCGGGAATTGAACCCGCGTCCAAAAATAGATGATGGCGATTGGTTTGTAAACGATTGATTTTTGTGAAGGTTTCTCGAGAGCTAGCTAGATGGGGTGAAGCTGCATCAGTTATTCAGGTTCAAGTACGGCAGAGAGGGACAAAATTTGTCTAATCGCAAATTTTTAAGAATTGCTAAGTGAAAACGGCGGGCTATACAGATCGTGCGATGACGCCGTATTGTAGATTACAGAAGAGAACTTCTTTCACGCATCGACCATAGTTGTTAAGGTCTTTTCAAAATGCAGCCCAAGATCGGAATACCACCACCAGAATATTTAGAGTCGACGTTCGGGCCTTGGCACCTAAAAGTAATCGCCCCATCTGAAAAATAGATTTCACCAAACGAAACCTCGCCACCACAACTGAATGTATAACCATAGTCACCAAAGTGTCCGGGTCCTTTCTTAAATTGGCAGGACTTCGCAAAATCAATAGGACGTTCGCATACAGAGGTCTCTGAGAGCAAAGTCGTTTTCGTAATTGTTGGTTCCCTCCCTGTGAGGGTGATTGTTATCGTCGTATTCAGTGATGGTATTTTCGAATCAAATAAAGCGATGGATTCGAATCTTCCACCCACATCATCACCTTCGACAACATCTTTGCACGAAATCAAAGCTTGGCCCGAATGAGTTTGCGACATCGCCGACGCGTCATTCGAGGGTCTGCTATCGATACTAGAACATCCTTCAAGGCACAAAAGTACTAAAAGCCAATAAATTGGCAAGTGACGCGAATTCATAAAAACCTCTTCTACTAGTTAAGGAAGATTATCAGGGATCAATTCAGAAAAACGCGCTAACTCGATTCTTCGACCTTCGTCGAGAACAGTCAGCACAATAGGAGCACTTCCGTTTCCATTCGTACTTCCCATGTTGTATTCAAGGGTCACAGCCAGGCGTTTTCCGCTTATCTCTAGCGTCGTTGCGTTACTTACGGATGAATAGTTTTCATGAGAGAGTCCCAAGGGGCTTCGAAAAACTCTTGCATCGTTGTTTATTAGAATTTCAGAAGTAATTATGAACTTAAAAACATTGGCGCCAGTCCCATCTGAGACTTCAACCGAGACGATGGGAGAATTTTCTGTGCGCACCATTCGAATCTTCGAAAAGTCGTCTGGAACTCTGCCTATCAAAGACTTCATCATTTTCCAGCCATTAACCTTATCATCGATACTAATGGTCGTTGAAAGATCTAACGCACAGGATTTGCAGCGATAGAGTTCGCGTGTCTGGTCAATCTTTGCCTTCGTGGATTGCCACTGATCGTTCCAGGAGATAATATCACTAATCTCTGAGGTCATAATTGTGCCAGCTACGTGATCGATCCCATAAACGTGCCCGACTTCATGTAGCAGAATCGCGAGCAAATTATTTTTCTGGTCCCAATTTGGGAAGTGTCCCACACCAAAACCAATATCCAGGCTTTTTGTATCTGCAATCCAAACGAATCCTTTTCCCCACTTATTTTTTTCGTCAAAAGAAGTTCTCTCTACAAAAGCGGTTGGATTATGATATTTGGCCTTTCTACGTATGACCTGATCATCGCTTGCGCCTAGATAGAATTTAATGTCCTCTGATCCATCACAATGCTCTAAGAATTTGAAATTCGTAGCGAAGCCCACGGCAGCTGGGTATTGCTTAAAAACCCTTTTAGCTTCGATATATTGTCGCCAGGTGGCGAAGGCGTGCTCAATTTCGTTTCGTGCGACGTCTAGGGAAACCCCGAATGTCGAGGAACTTTCTACACATCCGAAAATAATCTTTTGCGAACCAGTAAACCACGCCGCTTCATCCGCAAAACGGAAATTATCACCACCACCGGTCGAATTGCCGGCCCACACAGTAGGTGCGCCAGCAAGAATAAAGGTTACATAGATTAGGATTTTTTTCATAATTAGTTGCCTCTGTTAACGACTAATGCAGCGAATTTTTCCAGGTACGGTTGTCAGGTTGGAAAGTAATATAGGTATCTCGACTTTATCTGGATTCCAAGTACCGTACCACCAGGCAATTGGATATTTATCGGAGTACGACTTCGCCCAATAGCGACTCCGCTCCCAATCGGACATTACCCCTAAGTACGCATAGTGCTGCTCAGCAAGCATATAATCCTCGACCGTGGGAAGGCTTGCCTGCAATTTTGCGCATGCCTCGCTTGCGCCCTTGAAACTAAATGAATCTGAAGTGACTCCATTCACCTGAAACGAGAGTTTTGGCCCCCAGGTTAGCTGAGTGATAGAGTCCTGCCACCACTCCAGAGAGGACAGATCCGCTTTGGTTACCAAGTTCCAATATCTCTGCCTATTGGCTGTATCGCCGTTTACACGGCGGCATTCTGCAATACGTTCCTCTGTTGAGCCCCGTTGACCGCACGGCTTTAAATCACTTTCATCAGCCGATGCGATTGAAGAAAATACTAGTAGTAGCGAAGCAATGATCTTTTTCATATGTGATCCTCCTGTTGACTACTATTGTCGCGCTCCAAGCCACAATTGTAAATTAAATAGAAATTATTATTTTGACTAAAGTTATATAAAACATTAACTTTCTGAAATGAGTATTTTATCGGAAAACGATTATAAAAAGACCCTCAAGGCGCGGCTTCTTGAGCTTAAAAGCCAAAATCGCTTTTATAGTTTTCAAAACCTTGCTCACGAGTGTCGCGTGCAGAAAACATATCTTTCAAAAGTTTTCAATGATTCTAAAACGCACCTTAGTCCTGATCAGCTTTATTTAGCGATGACGTTCTTAGGCTACTCTGATCAAGAGCGCGACTATTTGGATGTTTTGTATCAGTGGCAAAGAGCAGATCTTCCCGCAAGAAAATCGCAATTGAAGAAGCGACTTCAGGAAATTCAGAAGCAATTTTTAAGGACGGATTTGCATGTCTCGGCCTTGCCCACTCTCGTTCAATCGCAAGCATTAACCGATTACTATCTTGACCCAGAAACCCAGCTCGTTCATATGTTCTTTTCGCTGGATCGATACACTCGCGATGCCGAATCTCTTCGTAAAAAGCTGGATCTATCGGAAGAACGTTTTTCGCAAATCATAACCAGACTTCTACAACTGCAAATGATCACTGTTGAAAAGAAGCAATACCGTGTCATTCAAGGAAATCTTCATTTGGCGTCCGACTCGCCTCTACAGGCTCCATATAAAAATTTACTACGTCTCAGATCACAAGAGCAAATTCGAAAACTTGGACCTGATCGTGCGTACAACTATTCAGTTATCTTTACCGCGAGCACAAAGGACCGGGACGCCATCCGTCGGGAATTCTTAGAATTCGTAAAAAGATTCGACAAAATCGTTCGCAAAGCGCCAAATGAAGATGTTTTTCAGCTCTCGTTTGATTTGTTTGACTGGAGTTGAAAAGAACTTGTACCACCTTCTTACGATTCATCAAACGTCGGCATCTTATTGCCAGGATAGACCGAAAGATTGGCTTGTCTGTTATCGATGATATGCGTGAAATAGATAATGGATTCTTTTGTATCTTTGATGACTTTGAAAAATAATCTGTAGCGACCATCTGCAAACGGCCATGATTGATCACCGGTCGTTGGATGTACGGCAGGTGTCGTCGGATTTTCGCAGATAAAGTTCAGCACCTGGTCGTGGTCAGCCCAAAACGCATCAACGACCTGCAGATCCTGCGATGTTGAAAATAAAAAATCCTCAATGCAGCAAAGTGCATTGTCATACGGTTCAGTGAAGACAATCCTTGTGTCCGTCATGCAGGATTCTTTTTTTTAAATCGATTTAAGCGAGTGCGATCGCCGATCTTATATTCAGTGCCTTTTCCCTCCGCCGCTTGCGACATGCCTAAGAGGCGTCGCTGCAGCGAGACAATTTCATTTTGCAAATGCGCGTAAGTGTCCTCGCTCATTAAAATAAAATTTTCACCGGTGCGTCGCTGAATCCTGATTGGTTCCGATTCAGCAAGATCGAGATAGTCTTTAAGTTCGGCTCGCAGTTTTTTTGGATTTGTAGATTCCATTGTTTTGATCCTTTATGTCATCAGGAATCAAATGTACCACAAGGTGTACACCTAAGGAAACCAATTAACTAACGCTCGATCCTTTTAAAAAGTTCGCTCGTTTCGTATTTAGTTGTGCTGGACTTTGAACCAGTGAACCTAGGTTCAAAAACATCTCCAATCATTATAATATGTTGATATTGTTGAAGAAATGGAGCCGGCGGGAATTGAACCCGCGTCCAGGCACGCGTCGGAAAAAGCACTACATGTTTAGTCTTCTGATTTGTCCTCTTGCCTTATGCGCCCATAGACAGGCTCATCCGACCGCAGCCTGATTGTCGTCATGCCTTGAACTCCAGACGGAAGTCCCTGACACCAAGCCACATCCATTGCGCCATCCCCCAAAGCCGTGGCCGCTTTGGGTTCGACGGCAGCTTAATTAAGCTGCGAGTGCGTATTCGTTGCCGAATAAGCGTTGGTACGCCTTTAATAACCGGGTGACGTCCCCACCCCGGACATGCGCTTTGACTCGACGACCGTACATGTCGAAACCGTGACGGCCCCCCGAGAAACCGCCTAACAATAATGCATTTGAGTCGCGCATACAAGTGCGCTTATGATGTCATGAGAGGAATCCGATGCCCACCATTAGCCAACTTGAATATGCCATTGCCGTGGATACCCACCGACATTTTGTGAGGGCGGCCAAGGCCTGTTTTGTGACCCAGCCCACGCTGTCGGCGCAGCTTGCAAAGCTTGAAGATGAGCTGGGTGTCGTGTTGTTTGATCGCTCGATCCATCCGATCGTGCCCACTGAACGTGGGGTGGAGATCTTGGCTCAAGCCCGGCAGGTGGTGGCTGAGTTCAAGAAGATCCAAGCGGTGGCCTCGGGTGCCATGAGCGATGTGGCTGGGGAGCTCGTGATTGGGATCATACCCACAGTGGCTCCTTACGTTGTGCCACTGTTCTTGGAGGGGTTGTCTACAGGCTATCCTAAGCTTTCAATTGAGGTCCGCGAGATGACGACGGCGGCGATTTTGGACGGTCTGCAGCGAGAGACGATTGACGTGGGCGTACTTGCCATCCCGGTGGAAGGGGCTAATTTTGAAACGGACCTCCTTTTTGCCGAGCCATTCTATCTCTATGTTCATGCAGACCATGAGCTGGCCAAGAAGAAGACAGTGGATGTGGGAGATATTGATGGCAAAGATTTGTGGCTGCTTGAAGAGGGCCATTGCCTGAGGGGGCAGGTGCTGCAAGCCTGCAATATTAAGGGACGAAAGCCGGCTTTGGCCAATGTTCGATTCGAAAGCGGCAGTGTCGAGACCCTCAAGCGTCTTGTGAGTAACGGTCTTGGGTACACACTTGTTCCACATCTGGCCACCGAACGTGAGGATCGCACTGATGATCATACGCGGGTGATTTCGTTTGCGCCGCCGGTTCCTGCGAGGGACATCGGACTGATGTTTCGACGCACGCAGCTCAAACGGCCGGCGATTATGGCTTTGGCCGCAGCGATCAAAAACAATCTTCCCCGCTCGCTACTTGCGGCGGGGAAGAATCTGAGCATTATACCAGTACAAGGCTGATGGTTCTTGGCGGTATCAGTGGAAATTCTGATTGCCGTAGAGGTAGCCGCCATCGGCTACGGTATTGCCTTTAGACACCGCAAGGTAAGGAAGTTGTGCCATCGCCTGCTCATAGGTTGACGTCAGACTTGTACCAGGTGGTGGGGGTATTTTGTTGAGGAGGTCGCTAATGTTGGGAAGGCTTCCCCCTCCTCCGCCACCGCCACCCAACAAGCTGGCACAGCCGGTCGAAAAGGCTGAAACAACCAAAATCACGTTAATAAAATGTTTTCTTGATACCTTCATGAAAGCCTCACTTGTGGCTTGACGTTAGTGAGACGAACCACTTTTATCTGCATAAAATCCGTATATATTACTGCCGTCCTGATATACAGGATTCGTCGTGACACGGTAGGCAGCGCTAGACTGAGCGGAATCCTGCCCCGTCATCATAAGTCCACCGCCAGTGAGCATCCCAAGAAGTGGACCAAGCAGTGCGCAACCACTCGATAGGGACGAGGCCAGAATCACCGCAGCTAACGCATGTTTGCTATAATTTGTCTTCATAGAATTTGACTCCTTTGGGTTTCAGGCCTGATTACTTGCTTTTTGCGCGAGCAACGAACTGCTGAATTTCCGATGCGGTTGGGCTCACCACGAGAGTCACCATGTCCTTAAGGGTGGTTGACGCACAGTCTAATCGACCCTTAAATCCAGTGGAGATGGCTGTCGAGCGTACGCTTAAACCCGCAAATTGGCCGTTGATGTAGATGCCCGCACCTGTGTCGTAGTTGGATCCGTTTTTAGATCCGCAGAGACCGCTGCCTGTAAACTCCCAGAGCACTTGAGCCGTGGAGCTGGACGAACCGATCAGTTGACGCAGTGGCGTATATTCAGCCGGTGTCTTGTTCAAAGACTCAATGTCCTTATAGTTACGTTTCATGACGCTGGGAAGGGCCTCAGATAATGAAAACTCATTTTTCTTTGCACTGCCGACAGTGTTTTCGCCAAATCCAACCACAATACCCTTCAATGTGGCAGCATCAGGACGTTGCTCGGCCGTCAAGACGCCAGGCGCTTTGAGAGCGGCAATGGCAGGATGTGCATCCTTAGGTATTGAGATGATGACATAGCTGGTATTGGCATCGCGGAAGTCTCCACCTTTTTCGGTCGGAAGTGGGCTATCAAGGAATAGTTTTCTTGAAAGTTCGCTGACAAACCGGTCCACTCCAGGATCGGATTTTCCTGTCTTTTGCGCTTTGACACCGACAGCCATCATGAACGAAGATTTCTTTTTATCATCAACAAGAAACCCGGCTTGGTTCATCTTCAGTGATGGCAGGGTGATTTCATCGCGACCATTGCTCATAAAGAGTTTAATGGTGACTTCCTTCATGATTGGCAACACGGCGCTACCGTTGACTGATTGAAAGACATCTGCCAATGACAAGAATAGAGCGTAAGAGTCTCCCAGTCCGACGTCGGCAATCGTGCCCACATTGCGGATGATGGCCTCTTGGTCGCTGAAGTCTTTGCCTCTGAGCTCAACATAAACGGTACCTGGATAGCGCTGGACGCCGTCGCTGCCGTCAATGGTTCCGCCCGCAACACGAAGTCCGGCACGCTCAGCGACATTACAGGCTGAGAGACCAAGTACTGATGCTGACAGCATCAAAAAGATCGACCGTTTCATCAATTTCGACTTCATGAAGATCCCCCTAAATGGTCCATGAGAACGCCGATGGCCGACGCGCTCGTTACAAGGGAGGTATCGGTGGGTCCTCAGATAAACTTAAAGGAACTTTGTAACTATCTAACTTTAATAGGCTAAGGTGGTGGTTTTGGGGCGCCCCGGGTGAGCGCCTGCTCAGCTTGGGCCTTGGCGATTTTGGCGCGTGTTACGGCGGCGGACTTGCTGAGTGACGCGTCGACGATACTTGTGAGAATCTTGGTCATGACAGCCATTTTTTCGTCAGATAGATACTCCCAACTGATGCCAGCCTGATATCCTGAGATCAAGACTCGTCTGACGCGGGCGGCAACTCTGAAAATATCTGACTGACCTTTGAAATATTGGCTGACTGGAATGTGAATCAAAAGTTGGTCCTTGCCAGAGAAGTAGTGCACATTCTCATCCACGCTCAAGAGCGCTCCGTAGATGCTAAAATCAAGGATGGTTCCGGAAAATCGTGTCTCGCCGCTATCCAAAACCTGAAAATATACCGGCATCGTTACTTTGTAGCGTCGTCCGCGTCGCTGGTAGCGGCTCTCAATACCGGCTTTAATCTTGGTGAAAATGGCATGCCTTGGGGAGTCGGCAATATTCAGATATTCGTCGACTTCATGGTAAAGCTGCAATTCTCGCTGATAGGCTTTAAGTAGCGAATTGGGATCTTTGGTGAGAAATAACGTTGGCATCGGGCCGTCTGTTTTTTGCTCCTTAGCTTTGCGGACGAGTCGCATGGTCTCTTCTCGCTCGGCCAACTCATCGTCGACGATTGCCAGGACAATATTGCGGACCGTGTACTTTAGGAATTCTTCGGGAGTCCGGGCGACGACAAACGTGTACTTCCCAAAAGTCGTTCGCATAAATTTTTGAATGGCGGCAATGGTGTCATTTTCCATATTTTCGGCGGCTGCCAGGACGACATAACTTTTACGCTTCTTGCGCGGAGCCTGCAAATAATCGACGACGGCCTGATTGGACTTTCCCTTGCCCTTCGATTCTTCGCCGCCGCTGGCTAACTTTGATGAATTTGATTCAGAAGCCATGTTTTGGTTCCCCCGGCCTTAAAACGTTGCCGCATCGGCGGCAGTTGACATGCTTATCTTTGACTTCTCGGCATCGAGTAGCGGGCGCCATGATTTTCTGAGGTCTGTGGTTCCATTCATCTGGTCGAGCAGTGTTTCGAGACGATTCAGATCAGACGAAAGAGCTGCCAGGGCGACCAAGTCATCCTCGCACTCTGCTTTTTTTCTCGTGGCTAATAGTTTCGTGTATTGAAGACTGAGCATTAACTCAGGGCTTGAATTTTTTGCTTCTGCCAATAGTGATTCTGTACGCGAGATCACATAAGACAACGCATCAGCAAGAGATGATTCGTTGACAATGACCGGTGAGTTCTGGGCCTGAATCCGGAGAATATTAGCCTCTGACACAGAAGCAGCAGAGGGTTGACCCTGCTCGACGGCGTCTTTCATCATGAGAACCTGCTCGCGCAGGACGGATGTCATATCACCCATGGTCAAGTATATGTCAGACCTCATCTTGCGGCGCGACCGAACATCTCCCAAGTTTGCGGAGTTTTGCTCCAGTACTTTGAGTGCTTCGGACATGTTGTTTTCCGCAAGATATTTCCGTGCGAGCAGGATGCTTCGATCAGGGGTGTTCAGGCGTGTTAGATCATTGAATGTGATGGTTGATGGTGCGTTGATTAGGCCTTCTGCAGGCATGGCGACGGCTCCGATGAGCTGCCATGGGTGAATCTTAATATCATCATGGGAATTTTGCAGAACCGTTGCACGCAAGACTCCCTCGGATGCCGATGTCACTTTTGCCTGCAGACGGCTTTTTTCCTGCAGGACGATGCCATTTGGAACAAGGTCTATGACGGTTCCATTTTTCGGAATGTTGCCCGCAGATTTAAGCCACAATTCATGATTTGATGCTTTCGTGACGATGGCTGGTGCAATGATTTTATCGTTCAGGTCTTTGTAAGCCCTGGTGGCCGCAAGGGTCCAAGAGCTTTTTAGATCGGTCGATGTGACAGGGATGGGATTAGATTGAGCGATCACGTCCTGCTGCAAAATGGCTTGAAAGATGATTTGGTATTGCGAGTGGTTGTGATGCACAATGGGTAAGATTTCAAGTAAACCCCGATTTTGTTTTGCGTCTGAGCCCTGAGACCGGCCGTTCGTTGGGGCCAGGTTCAGTGCCTCTGCGAGCATGGGTTGGCTGAAATGGGTCGGCTCCATTCCTTTAACGGACGAGGTGCCGTATATGGGTAAGAGCACCTTGCGTCGCCAGCCAAGTTGTTTTGCGTCTGAAAAATGTATGTTTATAGCGTCCATGCTGCTGATGTCTTTAACGGGAATGCTAAGATTTTCGCCTGATTGGGGATCAGCCAATTCGATGCTTCCGGACGATTTGGCGCCAATCTCAACGAGCGCCAGTCCGTCGGCGTTGGTTGTTCCTCGCGAGGCTCCAGATAATCTCACCTCGACTCCAGCCAAGGGTCGGGAGCTCCAAGGAGTCTGCTGAGTGACGCGGATCGCGATTTTTGATCCTAACTGGAGGGAAAATCGGAGGTTGTCACCATCACGGCTGGTTGTGACGAGCATTTGGGATTGGTAATCTTTTTTTTCCACCAATATCGACGCTTCTTCCTTGCCAATGTCTGGGACCTTCAACACACAGCGTCCTCTCTCATTGGTGATGCAAGAGATGATTGTGCCCGCATTAGACCAAGTGATTCGTGCGTCGGCCAAAGGAAGTCGACCCGCATAGACATGGCCCGTCATGAAGAGTTGTCGGCTTGGCGATGCGTCTAAGGGATTTCTTGTCTCTTCATTTTGGACGAACGGCTGTTCGACGAGCGGAGGCCATGGTGTCGGGGTGGATTTAATGGCCTCATTAGCGAGCTTGGCAGGGCCCGTAGATACAACATTAGGCGCGTTGTCGGAAGGTTTGTAACGAGGTTTTGGCACTAAGTACATGGTGGGCGCGATGTCCAGAGACTGGTGCGAGATTTGTTTTGCTTTAAAAACCTCGATATGTGGGGCGTAATAGTAGTGCGGATCCTCTTTGGTCAGCGTTAGCTTATGAAATTTTCCAGTGCGAAGCGATGCGTTTACTTTTGCTTCACCAAAGGCATTTGTCTCGGCAACGCTTTCTCCGTCTAAGATCACCGCCGCGCCGCTGACAGGTTTGCCGTCGCTTGCTTTAGCGGTGATTTTGATCTCGACGGGCGTGTGATCTTTGGAGCAGCCTGCCAAGATGGCAGTGAGGATCAGTTCACGCATTGTAATTTTTTGCATACGCATGGTGTCGCCGTTGAAGGGTCGTTGGTTTAATTTATAGTTTGAGTTCTGTTGGCGGTGTGTCAGAAGCTTGGTTTACAGCCAGAGACTCGACCGGAAGTTCCACCTGGTCTGCGCCGTTTGCGTTGAGATCCGTGAAGCTTACGGTGAGCTTGGTTAGTTTCCAGTCCTTCAGGCCTGGGGGTATCGTGAAGTCGAAAGATTTTTCCTTGAAACGCTGAATACTAAATCGGTACGCGGCCTTGACGGCAGTGATCTGGCCAGTTTTATCGTCGAGTTTCGCATGGTCTGGGGCGATGATCCTGGTCGTTTGACCGGCAGCAGTTTGAATGGAGGCGATCGCCCAAATGTAGCCTTCAGCTTTCTTTGAGTGTGCATTTGTGATCGAGAATTCCAGAGTCATTCGAGAGCCAGTTTTGGATATTTTTGGGGCCGAAATACCGATGATTTTGGACGTCGATGGATCTTTTGCAGACTTGCTTTTATTTGTGAGATCAGTGCCCTGAGGTTGGGGCTGAGTGTGATTGACAGGCGTGGGGACTGCCGCTGGTGACGTCGCAGTTGGCGCTGCTGGTGAGGGTGGGCTCGCCGCCGCCACTGACGGCGAGGTTGGAGCCTGCGCAGTGGATGTGTCTTTCATGTTTGTGGGCTGCTGGGGGGAGGTATCGCTTGCGATTTTAATGCTTGGCTGTTTAGCTGTGGGCTGCGTCTGGTGATCAGCAATGGGGTTATTTGAGGCGAGCTGAGCGGCTTCGGAGTAGTAGCTATTGGTGGCGTCGATGGGATAAGCCAGTTCAAAAACCTTGTCATTTTTGATTTGATAATCAAACACTGCCGTTAATGCAGATTCCAGGTTGCGGCGTGTGCCGTCGACCTCGCGTTTGAGAGATGCAATCCAAATGATGCTGCCGATAGACCAGGCAAATAAGATGAAGGCCCCGGCTAATCCCCATTTGGCATGACGTAGATTGATTCTCATCGTGTGACTACGGGCAGATTCAATAAAATAGACAATGTTGAGATATCGGACCCGATCAGGCACGTGGGTGGACTTGTCACCAGAATCCATAAGGCAACCTCTCAGAATCAATGAGTAAAAAAGCCATCCGCTCCTTCCATTCTACGCACCACAACCGGCGAGTGCAAATTTTAGTGCCGTAAAAACAAGCATAA
>JBILMN010000254.1:0-3645 GCA_044375465.1 Oligoflexales bacterium
CCGTGCGTTCCCCCAGAAAGTCACGAAAACTCTATCGGAAGTCGAGGCCGCCCAGAGTGGGGAGGACGCGCAAAATGCACCGCAGAGCGGTGGTAAACGAACTGGTAAAAGTAAAAAAGGAATTCTTGTCTCAGGCTTGGATAACCTCCTTGTGGCCATGGCCCGTTGCTGCAACCCCCTTCCAGGCGAGGATATTGTTGGCTTTGTCACCCGCGGTCGTGGCGTTACCATCCACCGTTATGATTGCCCCCGGGCCCGTGACATGGACCCAGCGCGTCGGGTCGATGCTTCTTGGGGTCAAAAATCATCAGCAGAATCCCCGACGGATTTTGCAACTCACTTGCGCATCGTCACTATTGATAAACCTGGAATTTTGGCAGATATTACTGCAACGATCAGCAGCGTCGGTGCCAATATCAACAAGGCTCAAGTGCAAGTTGGCAAAGACGCCCTTGGATATCTCGATTTCGAGATCATGGTGCGTGACGCAGCGCAACTCCAGAATCTCATGCAAAAAATTGAAACGAACCCGGCAGTGATGCGTATTGAAAGAAAAATCCCGGGCTATAATGTCAAAAAACGCAAAAAAAAGAAAAAGGCGGGCCAATAGGATGCACATCAAAATGAACAGTGAAATGTGGATCAAAATGAGGAGGATCAAAATGAGGAGGATCAAAATGAACATCAACTTAATTTACCGGAATTTTTTGATCATAGTCCTATCAATCGCCGCCGCCTCGGCTTACGCCTCTGGTAAAGCCTCCAGCAGAGCTACGGTCAATGTGACCGCAAAGTCTGTTGCAGGAAAGAAATTGGAGCTAAGGTTTTCGACGCAGCCCGCTGACGGACTGGTCATCAATCATGACGGACCATGGAAACTTGAAATCCAAGACGCAGGCTCCATAAAACTTGAAAAAACTGAATTGAAGCGCTCTGATTGGAAAGAGGACATTGGGGGTTTTGTCGTGACAGCAAATGCAGAGCAGAAAAAATCAACGGATATCAAATACAAGCTCATTGCTTTTATTTGCACTAAAGACAAGACCCAGTGCTTTCGTGAGGTTATTGAGACGACCGCTAAAATAAATTGGTAACAAAGGGCCATTGCAGCATGAAACCGCAAAACAACTTCACACCACCTGATATTGCCACTATCAAACAAAACGCATTTCGTCCAAAGCGGGCAGTTGTCACTGCAGGCATGCCGTATGCGAACGGTCCCGTGCATCTGGGCCATCTTGCTGGCGCGCATGTTCCTGCCGATATCTACGCGCGTTACATGCGCATGATGATTGGTGCTGAAAATGTTTTATATGTGTGTGGCACAGATGATCATGGCTCCACCAGTGAACTATCGGCGTTACAAGCTGGCAAGCCTATTAAAGAATTCATCTCCGATATTCACACCGCACAGCGACGAACCATGGACCGGTTTGACATCAGCCTGGATGTCTATACGGGCACATCTCGGGATGAATGTTTTCCGATCCATCGTGACGTCGCCCAGGACTTTCTGCGACGCTTGTACAAAAACGGCCTGCTAGAAAAACGCTCAAGCAAGCAATGGTTCGACCCAAAACTGGGTCGCTTTCTTCAGGACCGATTTGTGCGCGGACGATGTCCCAACCCTAAATGCGATAACGACGGCGCTTACAGCGACGAATGTGACCGCTGCGGCAGTCAGCATCATGCTACGGATCTGACAGCGCCGAAAAGTGCCCTAAGTGACGCCACACCGGAGCTTCGAGACACAGTCCACTGGTGGCTCGACATGTGGAAAGTTTCTGACACCCTAAGGCAGTGGGTGCAAACTAAAGAGAAAACCTGGCGCAGCGCCGTTTATCTTGAAGTGATTAACACGGTTTTACCCTCCTTGCGTTTTGATAACACCCATGAGGCGACATACAAATCCATTAAAGACACTCTACCTAAGCACAAAAGTAAGTACGCCGCCGGCAAGAAGGTTATGGTCCAATGCGAAAACAAGGCGGATCTCAGCAAGTCCAAAGATATTCTCGAATCCAAGGATATTCACTGCGAGCTGGTTGACGGCTGGGCGCATCGCTCTATTTCCCGCGACGTATCCTGGGGAATCCCTCTTCCAGCCGAGCTCGATCCGGAGATGAAGGGTAAAACCCTCTACGTCTGGCCTGACTCCCTGATCGCGCCGATTTCGTTTTCTAAAGTCGCCCTCAAAGACAAGGGTCGAAATCCAGACGAATCCGACCAATTCTGGAAGGACCGTGAGGCGCGCATCTATCAGTTTCTTGGCCAGGATAACGTGTTCTTCTATACGCTCATGCAAGGAGCCATGTGGCTCGGCACCCAGAGCGATCCGAACCAACTGCCAAGTCAGGGTGACTATCAACTGACTGATATTTTTTCCGTGTTTCACCTGATGGTGGACGGCGAAAAGATGAGTAAATCTCGTGGTAATTTTTACACGGGCGATCAGCTCATTGACGAAAAAGGTTACTCCGCCGACCAAATCAGATACTTTGTCGCGCTGCTCAGCCTACCCGAAAAATCGTCAAACTTTGATTTTGGCATGCTGAATGAGCGCAATAAATTCCTTGCAGGCCCGATGAATGCTGCGTTTGAAAAGCCGATCTCGGCGTGTCACTCAAAATTTGATGGTAAAGTTCCTGAGGGCAAAATCAACCCTAAGGTACTGGATGAATCGACTAAAATGGTCCAACGCTATTTCAAGTCCATGGAGAAGGCCGAATACTCCACCCTGCTTTATGCCATCGAAAATTACGCCCGCAGTATTAACAGTATGTTCACGCAATTTAAGCCCCATGATGACCGGTTTCCGGAAGAGGAGCGTAAGGATGCTCTGTTTACCTGCTTCTATGTTCTCAAGAATATCATGATCATGCTCTACCCATTCGTCCCCTCGACGATGGACAAGGTCCGAGATTCCTTGCAATTGCCTAAGGAGATTTTCCGGGTAGATGAATTGGGTATCCCGATCCCGGCAGGCCACAGGATCGGTCAGAAACAATCATTCTTCCCCGATGTCCCTGGTGCAGACTGATCACACCGCTGTTATCGTTCTAGTGAATATTTCCATTGAAAAATCAGACCCGACCAGTTAAGGACTGCTGCAGCTGGCGGGCATCTGCAGTTGCACAGTCACTTGCACAGTCACTTGCACAGTCACTTGCACATCGCCCACCGTAGCAGCTGACCGTAGCAAAGGAGATTTTATGCGTTTTTCAATGATGATCATGGGTCAAATGTTCCTCTTTGGTTCCATGTGCCTGCAGGCCGTTGCTTTCGGAGCTGACATCCAGGCGGCACGCCAGATCGCTAAGTCCTTTGTACTTCCCAAGGTTGCGCCCATACCGGCCAATAACCCGCAAACCAAAGATAAAATTGAGCTCGGTAAACAGCTCTATTTTGATGCCAGGCTTTCTATCGATGGCACTGTTTCTTGCAACAGTTGCCACAACGTCATGAGCTCTGGCACCGACAATCGGAGCAGCTCGGTGGGCGTTCACGGACAACTGGGGGACCGCGGTGCACCAACCGTTTTCAATGCGGCATTCCTCTCTGCTTTGATGTGGGATGGACGTAAGACATCTTTGGAGGATCAGGCTACTGGTCCTTTACTCAATCCGGTTGAAATGGCCATGCCCA
>JBILMN010000087.1:0-11909 GCA_044375465.1 Oligoflexales bacterium
TTTGGCGCCAAGTGGGACTCTTCGCCTTTACTTATACGCGCAGGGACAATCTTTATCACTTCTCAAGGTCAGTCCCGGCGCCGTCTTTAGCCACAATAATGGCACTGTCATTCTGGCACCCACTTATTGGAATTGTTCGTGGATCAGTGGCGTGATCGATGTTGATGTCTCACTCGACCTATATAACCTCACGGTTAGCGGCACACAGGAGATCGGCTGTTCGCCAGGTGTTGCAGCCATAAGCAGCGGCGACAAGCTCGTGGTACTCAACCAGTACACGCAAACCAGCGGACAAATGACCGGTACGATTGATTTGAAGGGCAATCTAGTCATTGGCAGTCAATCAATCGGAGGAGGAGGCACGGTGACCTTGAATGGCACAGTAAACCAAACAATTAGCGGAACGAACGCCGGAACAGGCCCAAATATCGCGATCCAAAAGTCTGCGGGCACAGTCACAACAACCTCTACAGACCTCTATGTGACATCACTCGCCATCATTCAGGGGACCTACACAGCCCCGAGCGGCACGCTGGCTCTTTCGTTCATCGCTCAAAATCAGACGCTCCCACTACTTTCTGTCAGCACAGGACAAACATTTAATCATAACAACGGGACGATTCTCGCAAATCCACGCACATGGAACTGCGCATCGGTTACGGGAGTCTTTGATGTAGACGCGACACTGACGCTCAACCATTTAACGATCAATGGTGTGGGTGGCGACGGTTGCGGTGGTGCTCGAGTGCAAATGGCGGCTGGGGACTCTATGACGATCTTGGGGCAGTTGACCATGACCGACGGCATGCTAATGGGGACTTATTCTCTCAAAGGCGATCTTGTCATTGGATCGGCCGGCAACGGCGGCTCTGCAGTCGTATACATGGATAGTGACGTACCACAAACGATAACTGGAGCGAGTTCTGGCTATGGACCCAATGTGGTCATCCAAAAAACCAGTTTTGGCGTCACGACGACCTCAGCTGATCTCAATCTTGTGTCTTTATCCATCACTCAGGGCGCATTCACTGCACCCTCTGGCACATTGGGACTTGCTTTTAGCGCCCAAGGACAAACCCTTCCACTTCTGTCAATCAGCCCGGGTCAGACGTTTCATCATAACAACGGAACTATTTTAGCGAGCCCCAGCACCTGGAACTGTTCATGGGTTGCAGGTGTATTCGATGTTGACTCAACGCTTACAATCAATAATTTGACCATCAATGCTGCGGGTGGTGATGGGTGTGGTGGCGCAAGAGTGCAATTGGCCACTGGTGATTCCATGACGATCTTGGGGACTCTAAATCTGAATGATGGCATGCTATCCGGAAGTTACTCCCTAAAGGGGAATCTGGTCATTGGATCCGCGGCAAACGGGGGATCAGCTTCCATTGCATTAAGCGGATCCGCACCTCAGACTATATCTTACAGCTCAGGTGGAACCATTCCAGGCATCAGTATCAATGCAACATCGACAGTGTCGCTCTTATCAAATTTAATTTTTGGGTCGGGCCAAAACTTGACGATTGCTAGCGGCACCCTTAATCTTGCCGGATTTACGCTCAATGTGCCTGACACCCTCAACCTATCGCCTGGAAGTACGATGACGCTATCCGGGGGTGCGTACACGGCGGGAACCTTAAATAACCAAGGTACAATTAATTGATCTAAAAATTTTCGGTGTATCGCAACTCGTGATGTCCTTTTCAAGGAATCTGCGGTTAACGTCCCTTAGCAAAGACTTGACCCCCAACCCGGGATTCTTCTCCCGGGCAGGGGCTTTTTTCATTCTGTAGTGATGCGAATACTCTTGAAAAAGTGCGGGCGGTCGGACTCGAACCGACACGCTTTCGCTTCGGATTTTGAATCCGACGTGTCTACCATTTCACCACGCCCGCACAGGGGAGACAATTTGTACACCAGGGCGTGACGCCAAGGCAAGACTAAAAATCAAAAATAGACGGAAACAGACGTCCCGCCTATGATTGAGATGTCACCGAAATCACTCCAAAAACTTCACTCCGACCCGAAACAGATCAGCATCAATCTCCCGTCGCCAAACAACCTCCCCAAGCAATGGATCCAGAGGACCAAGCTTGACGCGGATCCGACTGCCCGGCTTACACAGCTGTGTAAATTTAAGGACCAACTGACAGCCTGACACGGCTGATTCATCGATAATCAAGGCGACATCATCTGCCTGCCAGAACGACTTGGTGCCATCGAACATCACCTGAGCCGTCTGCATTTTATCAGGCTTGTAGCGAAGATTGCGGCGATTTTGTGTTTCAGACATAAAAGCTATCCTTGCGTGAAATTTAGACGATTCCCTCAATGAACAGATCACGGGAGCTTAGGATTCATCATCCTATCTTTTTTCAGTATATCATATATCCGGGCGACCCGTGATCAGCGAATCTTCGTCATCAAAGCTTTGGCGACCTTACCTTGACCTGCTGCAGAGAGGTGAAAACAGTCCCCTGCAACGTCCTGACCCTCAAACTTCAGAGTCTCCGTAGCATCAATATAGACCGCATCAAAAGCTCTTGCCGGGTAACGACGTCCCCGCCAAAGGTTGAAATCTTCTACTGTTTTCTGCTGAGCCACGCGGTACGCGCGGATCCGATTGGCCAACTGCGATTGCCGCACGGAGTCTTCTGCCATTTTGGAAAACAGCGTGGGGCAAAATAGCGCCGGGCTCGGCGGCATAAAGGCGCTGAACAGCTGAAATAAGGGATCTTCACCGTTTTTGTGGGCTGCCACGGTCTTGGGATCCGGCGCAAACATCCGAGCCCTAGCCTCGCGGCATGAAACCTCTGCACCATGAAGATAGATCTTATGCTCCAGAATCGATGGCTCATGCAGCAGCGAGGTCACCGGCATAAATCCCGGAATATAGATTGTCGTGCCACGCGCGTCGGCGTGGCCATTAAGTACAAGATACTTCATACCGCGCAGCAGTTCTTCTCCGTAGACCTCTGCCGACGTGATATCATCCATGGACTGACCACAGAGATCGTTACCGCTATAAAAAAATAACACTTTTGACGGCAGATCCTTGTCTCTAAAGGATGTCAAACGAGCAGCATGGATCCATGCATGGCGTGATGTTGTGCCGTTCTCGCCGCCGATGATGATCTGTTCGGGTGCGATCCCGAGGCTGCGACCAAGCAGGTTCGTGAAGGACAAACGATGCTCCTCAAGACTGCGTGCACCGACGGATTGGGATACATGATGCCAAATCCATCCACTGCCGCCGTCATTTTCTCGCGTTGCAGGCGGCAATCGCACGGGGAATCGACCATCGCCAGCAGCTTGGCGAAACTCCTCAGGAATAAGCGCTGCGGTAAAAGGCAAACCACTCGCCTGATTGAACACATCCCATAGCACCGCGCTGTCAAATTTCAGCGCCGGATTTGCGGCAGCGCCGGTCGACGAACTATCTCCAAGCACCGCAATCCCATCGAACGCAAGGACTTCGGTCGAAAATAGTAAAAAAGCCCAACAACATACCGCACGTCTAAAACAATGCTCCATAAAACTCATCCGTCCTTATCAGTCCTTTCTAAAGTAGCCTTTCAGCAGCCCAGGAAGTTGCTTTGCGAGGGCAACCACATCGCCTAGACCAGGGTCTGCGGCGCGAAATAAAACCGGACCAGCTACCCGTGCAAAGGGCACATCCTGATCAATACCGCGCGCGAGTCCTTCAATGGTCACAAGACTTTTTGCCATGAGAATCAGACCAGCTGGCATCGGAATTCCGAGCTTATCTGCTGCCTCCAACGCAGCTTCCACCAATACATTGAGCGATGGCATCTCGCTACCAGCCGCCTGTGCGCTGGTGACGAGCTGAATCAACCGATGCAGTTCGTGACGAATTTTCTCACGGTTAATATGCCGTCCATTGGCACTGCGCCCCATCTCGGCAAGGACGTCGATCAGTCGCTCGATATCCATGGACATCACGGCCTTCAAAATACCTGCAATAAACTTCCTGTCTGAATCTAAAAGCTCCCCTGCCAGCCCCCAGTCATAGAGACCAACCGTCCCATCGTCCAGCAGCATGAGATTACCTGCGTGCGGATCCGCATGAAACAGACCCCACTCAAATATTTGAACGAGCAACTCTGATAATAAATTACGGGCAATGGTTTTACGGCGCCGCAAATCGATGGACACCTTCCCAGCTACGATGTCAGAGATTTTTACACCATTGAGTCGTTCCATAACAATCACGGATCGGCTGCCCAAAAATGGATGTAATATGGGAACGCGAAGGGATTTTTGACGCTTGGATGCGATCAATTCGTGCACACGCAGCATCGTCGCGCGCTCGTGCTCAAGATTCATCTCGCGACGCAGACTATCGCAGAGCTCGCGCACATCGGCAATAAATCGACGCGACATACGGGTGATGGCAAATGGCTCAGCCACAAGCAAAGCCGCCTCTATGGCTGCGATCGACTCGGTGAGTCGCGACATGGATGCAGGCTTCAAAAACTTGACGACCCACTGATGACCTTGCAGGTCCACAGCCCCATGCACCTGAGACATACTTGCGACACCTAGCGGTCGCGCTTCAATCTTTAATTCGTCGCGCCACCGGGGAATCTCCACGTCAAGAATACCCTGCGCTTCTTGCCAATCAATTGGCGGCCAATCACCATAGACCCGGTCTAGCCCCAGCCGCTCAATGTGCGGCGCAGCCTCCTTGGACATGCGCGACAGAAGTATCTGCATGGCCTTGCCGTATAGGGGTCCCCATGCGTCGATCACGCCCAGTAATGCCTCACCAACGATGGCATAAACCTTCCCATCACTCCACGGCACCAAAGATGAATCTTTGATCATAGCCCGCGTGAGCTTCCACGACAGCCCGACAGAGGCATGCAACCACCAACCGGCTGTCAAACGCCAAAGCTCCCGCGGAATCGCTCCAGGAGCGAACGCATGGTATCCTGCCGCGGTCGCGGATCTCGATTTTTTGGATCTCCGACTCATGCTGAGGTCATCCTTTGTCATGGTCATATACGCAAGAAACGTGAACTTTCCTGAATGATCCACTATAATAGACCATAAAAGCACAAAATAACTAAATTTCAGGGTCAGCCCTGCATTTTTAACAAAGGTGATTAAGTCCTATGCAAACCAAAGAAGAAATCGTCAAAAATTGGCTCCCTCGCTACACCGGCACTGCTATCGAGGAGTTTGGCGAGTACGTCCTCCTGACCAACTTTTCGAACTATGTCAATATTTTCGCCGATAAATTCAAATCGACGGTACGCGGCAAAGACCGCACCATGCAGACATCCACAAACCAGGATGGACTTTCCATCATCAATTTCGGTATGGGCTCGGCCAACGCAGCCACAGTCATGGACCTCGTCACAGCCATCAAACCGAAGGGTGTTTTATTTCTGGGGAAATGCGGCGGTCTGAAACATTCCACCGAGATTGGCCACTTTATCCTGCCAATGGCGGCGATTAGAGGCGAAGGGACCAGCAATGATTACCTACCTCCCGAAGTTCCGGCAATGCCATCCTTTAAATTACATAAGTTTGTCTCTGATAAATTGATTGAAAAAAATCTGGAATACCGCACTGGCGTGGTTTACACAACCAACAGGCGGGTTTGGGAGCACGACACGAATTTCAAAGAGAAGCTGCGACGCCTCAAAACCATCGCCATTGACATGGAAACGGCCACCATCTTTTCCGTAGGACTTGCCAATGAAATTCCTCGGGGCGCTCTGCTTCTCGTGTCGGACGTTCCCATGACCCCTGAAGGTGTCAAAACTGAGGAGAGCGACAAAAAAGTCACGACATCATACGTTGATCTCCACATTGAAATCGGCATTCAAGCGATGATGGAAATTGGCGCCAAGGGTGAAAAGATCAAACACTTCAAGTTCTAATTCCAGATAAGCCACATGTCAGGTAGCCATCTCTATGCGTCTTGCTGATCTTCTTTGTTGGGCCCTTTTATTACGACCTGTGAGCCTCATTGTTGGCCTGATGCTTGCACAAGGAGCGACCGGCCAACCCTTGCCCCAACGACAGTACGAGCTTGAATCCATCGAAATTCTCGGAAGCAATCGGATGACTGAAGAGCAGCTTCGTGAGCAGCTTGGCATAAAACCGCGCACGCTCATGACCGATGCCTGGCTATCGGAGGCAAGAACAAACCTCCTTGGACTTGGTATTTTCCGCGATGCCCTATTTTCACTGCGCAAAGGATCAAAACCTGGGTTTGCAAAGCTCGTGGTCAAGGTGGACGAAGACGAAGACGTTTTGTCTGACTGGGCCATGGGGGGCGAATTTGGCCTAGCCCTCACGGAACCAACTCCAGCCTTTGGAGAGGATTCCGTGTTTCGGGGGTACCGGGTGGGCCTCATCGCCCGCAATATTCTTCGCGCATCACACCGAGCCTCCCTATTAGCGGATGTCAACTCCCGTGGAAGCATTGTTTTTGGTCAAATGGCGTACGGTCTTCCGCGATTTGTCGCTGAGGAGATTCAGTTTGATACCGCATTGATGGTGGTCGACCCTTACGAACGCTACTTTGAAACCGAAGGTTACGGACTTAAAATTCAAAGTCTTTGGACCAGACAAAGACGAGGCTTTGATATTACGTATGGCGTTGCTTGGTACAGCAATAACCATTCACGCTTTCAACTAGAAACATGGCCTGATCTGGTGGCCGGACCGAAACTTGGCATTCAGCGTGAAACGAGATTTCTAGGTTTTATTCCGGGTGACGGTTATCGCGCTTCGGCGGCGGTGATCCCATCGATGCTGCATCGCGATGAAACCGTCATGGAGACAGAACTGTCAGGCACAATATCTGCCAAAGGTTATCTAGCGCTCACGGTATCAGGGAAGTCTGTGATCACAGGGCGGACAGCCATCTCAAATCGCGGGCAAGCCAAGATTGAAATTCCGATCACCTCTGCCAACCGGGGTCTGAGGTCACAATTCTATATTGCCGCAATGGCTGGAAACGACCACTTCAAGGAAGAGTCCATTCGGGCTCGCGAGTATGTTTCAGGATTCAGGTACCATTCCACTGGATTTATCGGCGACATTAATTTCCGGGTTGTCGGTCTACACCCTTGGCGGAAAATCTCAATCGAGACGTCGCCATGAAACTCACCCTACCAAAAATTTTGAGATCACGGCAGCCTAAGCTCGAATCATTGTGCCGACAAATGACGCTGGCCACACTGTTGATGGTCACTTCTGAGTCTCATGCAGATGAGCAAAGACAGGCCACAGCAACAGCCAAGTGGTCTATGGATGACAAAACATTAGGCCTCGAAAAATCGCTCATCGTCAATGTCAGCGACCTCCTCAGTCCCGCCCAGCGTGAAATTGTAAACTCAGGATTTAGCACATTCACGCTCTTCGCAATCTCTACAAACAAATTGACAGACCAGGACGCTTTACCGGAAATGCGCGTCGTCTGCAGCGTCAAGTATGATACATGGGAGGAGAAGTACCAGCTCATCAAGATTGATCCGGGCCCCACTCAGACGTCGATTGCCTCGGATTATAAATCTTGGGCCGACGAATGCCTGACCTACAGGATCAAATCAGACACCTTGCTCGAAAGCCTCGCCCAGGGAGGAACCCTGAATGCAATCCTGCAAATCCGTCAATCATCGCCTGACGAGGCCTCCAAAATCAAAAAATGGCTGGTACGGCAGCAGTCTGGATTTATGCAGGGGCTTTACGCGCATATGCTCGGGGATTTTCAATTCCGGGGTACAGTAAAAATCAACATCACGGTTCCGCGGTCACCAGCTCAAAAGAAAGGAGATGAGCGATGAATCGCAGGATTTTTGGCAAAGCCTCACTGCAATCTGGCGATGCTGGCCACTTGCTGCCCAAGGTCCGGTGGCACCAGTGGAGCGTCGTTCGCCTGGCAGCCATTGCCATGATCACGGTTTTGACGGGCTATCTGACAGCTGCGGTGCTCACTGTTAAAAATATCGATCAGTTGTTGCACATCGTACATGATCAAGAGGTCGAACATCGATTGAAATCAGGTCTCGACTACCAAAAAGAATCCTACAAACTGCGTCAGCAACTTCTGGTTGAAAAACTTCGGCATGAAATCCCCCTCCCCCAAAAAATCAACGCCTCTGATCTCAAATCCGCACTCGACCGCATCGATGCAAGCACCGTCATGCGCCATGCCACATGGAGCATGAATGCGGACCTCGACGCTCCTAGGGAAACCATCCTATGGCTCAGTCGCCAGGAACTCGCGGTTGGGCCGCTAACCATATCTTTTCATGCCACCCAGCAGGAGGAAGAATACCGGGCGACTGAAGAGGTCTTGCAGCGCTATCAGGTGCTTGGACTCGAACTTCGCGAGCGCATCAGACCGGCGCTGATTAAAGCTCTGTCGATCACGTTAGCGATCATGTGCCTGCTGTTGCTCGGAGCATTTGTCTACATGGCGATTCGTGGCAAATCGCGCATTCAACAACTCGTTGAAGGATTTGTGCAATATGCGGAAATTGACGACAATTTTCGCTTTAGCAGACACTGGCACAATGAACTCGGACTGCTCAGTCGCCAGTTTAATCACATGGCAGATGATCTCGAAGCCAATCGACAGAGAGCCACCGGCCTGGAAAAACTAGCCTCGTGGCAGACGATTGCAAGAAAAATGGCCCATGAGATCAAAAACCCGTTAACCCCCATTCAAATCATGATTGGCCAGTTAAAAAGAAATTATGACGGGCATGATCCTGACTATCAGATATTGGTCGAAAAAGCCCACGGCGTGATCCTTGAGGAGGTTGCAAGCCTCCGACGCATGGTTGACGAATTTTCTCAATTTGCGCAACTCCCGTCACCGCGATTTGAACCAAAGGACGCCACCCAAACCGCAAAACAAACCGTCGCCCTATCTGCGGGCGCTTATGCACCTCATGAAATACTCTTCGAGGGCAGCGACCAACCGGTGGTCGCAGAATTTGATGATCAACTCATCAAACTGACTCTGCATAACCTCATAAAAAATGCTGCTGAGGCAGATATAGGCAACTCAAACCCCATTATTTTAAGGCTCAAGGAATCAAAGCAGCACATTATTTTTGAAGTCGAAGACCACGGCCCCGGAATTCCAGAAAGTCTAAAAAACAGCGTCTTTGAGGCCTACGTCACGACCAAACATACAGGCCCCTCACCAGGAATGGGACTTGGACTTGCCATCTGCCAGAAGGTGACCCTGGAACATGCAGGTAAAATCAGCGTCCTCAGCAAACCCGGCAATACTATTTTCACCATCGTCTTACCGCGAGTCCACAAAGGAGCCCGACCTTGAAAAGCAAATCTGGTTCGATGAAAGGCTGTCGTATTCTCATTGTCGATGACCATCGCAATATCCGGATCAGTGTAAAAATGATCCTGGAGGGTGAAGGCGCTAATGTTAACGAAGCGGAAACCCTCTCTTCAGCTCGAGCCCACATCGGACCCGCGCTCAAAGACTCCAACCATATGCCCTATGATCTCGTGCTGCTGGATATTCGTTTGCCGGATGGCAGTGGTCTTGATCTTCTGTGGGACATTCAGGCTGCAGGAATGGCTCATCGTGTCATTGTGATTAGTGGGGAAGGAACCACCCAAGAGGCCTTCCGCGCAACGCAGATGGGAGCGTTCGATTTTGTCGAAAAGCCATTTACTCCAGAGAAAATTCTTGTCACAGCAAAACGTTGCCTTGAATTCAACCAAATGGAGCTCACCAACAAGGATTTGACAAAGCAGGCCCGAACTCGAGAGCTCATTGGTGAACACGCGAAGATCAAGGAAATCCTGGGGCTCATCGAAAAAGTCGCTCCCACCAATGGACGCGTACTGATCACTGGAGAAAGCGGCACAGGCAAGGAACTCATTGCGAGAGCCGTCCACCGCCTTTCGCCGAGAAATAAAGAAAACATGATCAAGGTCAATTGTGCCGCAATTCCCAAAAACCTCATGGAAAGTGAGCTCTTCGGCCATGAAAAAGGAGCTTTCACGGGTGCCGTGAAAGCTCGCCAAGGGGTGTTTGAACGTGCTGACGGAGGCACTTTGTTTCTTGATGAAATCGGTGAACTTGATCTTGATGTTCAAGCCAAACTCTTGCGTGTGCTTCAAAACGGCGAATTCATGCGTGTCGGCGGTGAGAAAACCCTCAAGACTGACGTCCGCATCATCTGTGCGACAAATCGTGACCTAAAACAGATGTCCGCTGACGGCGATTTTCGGGAGGATTTATACTACCGTCTTAATGTTGTAACCATTTACAGTCCTCCGTTACGTGAACGAGCCTCCGACATTCCAGACCTGAGTCAGGCGTTCCTTGAAGAGTGTTGTGAGGAGCATTCTCTCGGAAAAAAGCAATTTTCCCAACGCGCTATCGATCAGCTTAAAGCATACTCATGGCCTGGTAACGTGAGGGAATTACGCAACGTCATCGAGAGAACCGCCATTTTATCAACCGACGAACTCATAGACAGCATTGATAATCTGACCGACACCACAACCATCGCCTCAAAATCTCCCCATATCGCAGTGTCCGCTACCGGTGATGCGATATTAAACCTGGAGATCAAGCCATCAAGTTGGGAACAATTTCACGATATGACGGGACGCGAATATCTGAGGTTCATTCTCCGTAAAACCCAAGGAAACGTCAGTGAGGCTGCAAGAATCCTTGAGCTAGAGCGCGCCTATCTCCACCGTCTTATGAAAAAACTTGGAATCTCCCGGGACGTCAACATTTCATAACGATCAGACTGATGCCCAAACTTCATGAAAAAAAAATCGGCACCAATTTTACAAGAAGAACCAACAATATGACGCGACAAATATCTCGGGGTAACATTTTTTTAGGTACGATTTTCCTATGGATCGTTGCGGTCGTGCTACCAGCCTCTTGCAAGGAGCGGTTGGCTGACTCAGCGCTCATAAAATCCGAGACCGACAACGCCAAGATAGAGATCAGCCCAGACTTTTTCCCCATAACAGGACCGGCGGATGCCATATACCGAAACCTCGTGATCACTAAAAATTATTATTTCGGCGGAGAAATTTTGAATCTGGCGCTTGCAAACAACAGACCGCAGGCAATATTTCAGGCCAACTGGCTGCACTTTGGTATATGGGGATCGATGCGTGCTGGTGAGACGATGAATGGGGTTGATTTACATCTCGCTTTGACCGCCAAAGATTTCGTCTTCGATTACCTTGAGCAATCACTTGCATGGATACCGTTTGGAATGCGCAATCAGTATGTGGACAATATTCGCAAAGATCGCGAGCTCATTGATACCATGAACAAAATAGTGCGTGAATCACTCGCAGCCGGCAATCAACGGGTCGCAGGCGAAATATTAGGCATTACTGACCGGTATATCCGCATGCTAGGGTGCGAGACAACCCTGGACGAGTCTCACTTGAGGGATTTTTTGGCTACGTTTGAGTACAGTCTGGACAAGAACGCTCCCATTTCCAAACTTTGGCAGAGTCTTCTTGCCGACATTCCAGCACTCACCAAGGGAAAGCTTCATAATTTTGGACAAGACAGCCTCGCAAGAGCTTTTGATGCCTATCATAGATCTCGTTTTGAGAGAGACAACATGACAAAGGCGCAAATGATCCACTACGGCAACCTTATGATCGCGATTCATGAACAGTACGTTCTTCAAACTTACGTCGCAGGCGCCATCGGAATCCTTGACCCCGCAAGTTCACTCTACCGCAAAATCGCCACCATTCTGACCATGGATTTAGGAATTCCAGCTGAGGGCTTTACTGGAGTCGCTGCGATGGGAGTGGGGCTTCAGCGCATTCCGCTACGTCAGAACTTACCGTACGCCGGATTTGATCCATTGCTAAAAAATTATCGTTGGCCACCA
>JBILMN010000088.1:0-11898 GCA_044375465.1 Oligoflexales bacterium
GACGATGTCCGACGCTATGGTAGCGCGCTCGCCATACTTGAGAGCGTCCCACCGCAGGACAGACGCGGCAAGGACTTTCAGCGCACCTTGGCCGACGTCCAAAGTACCCTCCATCAATTTGACAGCGCTCGGGCCACGCTTTCACACCTCATTACCGACGATCCACAAGACGATACTTCAAGGCGCAAGTTGTTTTATCTCGAGCTTTTGCGCGGAGACTTGCTTGCGGCAGCGAAGCACTGCGTAATAAAGTCAGGCTTTTCAAACCCAATCGAGCGATCACTTTGTTCTTATCACGTTGTTGTCGCATCAGGAAAAACGTTGGCCGCACGCGAGGAATCAATTGTTTCCGACACCCATACACGGGGCTCTCCTGAGATGAGACTGTGGGCTGCAGATATTATGCTTGATCAGCGATTTATTGAGTGTCTGAAAGACGAGAAAAAACGATGCTCAAGGCTGCACAGCTACTCGAAAAGTTATCTTCAATTGATCCAAGGCGAAAAGACACGATTAGTCTATCTCGTCGATCGATTATTAATGGCAGGCTTCTACAAAGAAGCATTGAGCATTACACCGGAGTCTACAACTAATCTTGCCCTGGCATCTCGACGTTTGGCTGGTCTGATTCACCACAACGCTGTCGAACAATGGAGCCCGGGAGATCGCGCTCTTCATAGATTTGTAATCGACGCGATTCGTAGTGAGGCTGATCGGGGATCTGTCGAACACGCGCGCGAAGCCGCGATTGTCGCTTTAATGGTTGAGAAAAGTTCATCCAGAGCCAAGGATCTCGCTATTTTGAATTGGACAATGCAGCGCGAGTGGATTGACTTATGGCTCATGCACCAAGCTAACACTTTTCGTGACGACAACACGATTTCCTCTTCCATTGAACAATGGTCAGCGCTGCAGGGAATATTCAACCCTTTCATAGGAGCGCCGCTGTGAACCGCATTATTCGCATTAATCTATTAATTCTCGCCGTAACCATAAGTTTTAAGTCGGAACGAGCGTTTTCTCACAATTCTAGCACAGCCTACTTACATACAAACAAAGAGACAAACTTTATATCGGGGACGCTTAAACTCGATATCATCGACGTCAACCGCGTGATCCCTCTAGATACCAATGGTGACGACCAAATTACTTGGGGGGAAACAAAACTAGCCAAAGACCAAATTGCGACGCATATTCTTCGACACGTCTACTTCTCTCAGGAAGGGAAGACAAATTGCTACGCCCAAATGACTGACATTACCGCTGAACCTCTCAACAACTCATATTATTTGGTAATAAGATGGATCGCGGACTGTAACTTCAGACCAGCGCTGTCTATTTTGGCTCACTACGAATTTCTCTTTGACGTTGACCGCTCTCACGTAGCAATAGCCTCGTTCAATAGCAATGACCCCGTGCTGTTCAAAGTCAACGAAACCTCGCGGGAGCTAACATCGCGGCCCCCGAGTAGTTGGTCGCAATTTCTTAACTTCCTATGGCAAGGAGTCTGGCATATTTTCATTGGTTATGATCATATTTTATTTATCTTGACACTTGTGATGGCTGTTTTTCATATAACTTCTGGAAGACTTTTCTTTGAACTTCTAAAAGTCATTACCGCATTTACAGCCGCCCATTCAATAACTCTATTTCTAGTAGGCACTGGAGTCATATCTCTTTCGTCACAGTTTGTTGAATCTGCGATTGCGCTATCGATCGTTTTTGGCGCGGTCAATAATCTCCATCGTTTTCAGCCCGTGAACACAACAGTTCTAGCCTTCATATTTGGTTTGATACACGGGTTCGGGTTCGCAGGTGTCTTTAGCGAATTGAGTCCGTCAGCAGAGAGTTTGATCGTGGCTGTTTTGTCTTTTAACCTCGGGGTTGAAGTAGGTCAGCTCGCTATTGTTGCCTGCGCTATTCCAATCTTTTCAGTGCTTAAGCGTTTGGGCTATTTTGAACAGTGGGCCTACAAATTGGGCTCTGTGATTGTTTCTCTGATTGCTCTGATTTGGTTCTTTGAGCGAATCACCTCAATATCGGTTTTTTGAGACTCATAGTAAGATGATCGAAAACCCCGATCGCCTTAGATTTCGACGCAGTTTAAAACATGACTCCCTTAATGAATAAGCTGTGTAGCCATTGGCTTCCCATCACTGCGAATATCACTCACGTCATGCAAGATACCCTTTCTGAGGATTCCCTGAGGTCATTTTGAAGTTAAAACATGTGGCTAGCCCCATGACGTGCTCATGGGTTATCATAAAATCAATTGATAGAGATCAGGACAAAACAACAGGAGTCATTTGATGAGATTTACTAGCTGCGTGATTCTAAACATTGCCGCTATCGGCGCTTTTTTGATGCCTCCTTTAATTATGGCACAGGAGCCCTTACAATCAAAGCCGGACCAAAATCCTGACGTGACGATTGAGCTTCTGGTTGCGGAGACCGATGATGCTGCGAAGCAGGCGGAGAAAGTCGTCAAAGAAGCCGGTGGAAAAATTAATAAGCGATCAATAAACCGTGATCAATACGATAATCAAACGGCCACTTTTAGCGTTACGATTCCGATGCAGTCGGCCGACGATGCTATGGAAAAAATTCGTAAAATTGGGAGTGTTCGTGGTGAAAATTCAGACTTTGATTCGTCGGTGAAGTCGGTCCGCGTTAGAATTGTGATATCTGACAAACGTATGGACTCTTACGGAGACAGCAGAAGCCAAGGCCGCCTTTTCGCAGGAGTTGCAGCGGCCAACTTGAATTTGAATTTAAGTAACGATAAGACACGCTCCTTGAGCGGCGCCGGTATTACGCTCAGTCCGCGTGGTCAGTGGGCACAGTTAACTATCATTATGCTTAAAGATGCCAAGAAAGATTCTAAGAAGAGTACGACAACTGGAAACTCTGCTGATGATGAACCGAGTTCCGCTGGGTCGTCGTTATTCTTAATCGGACATAACTTCTATTCCTCAATCTTCGGAGGAGGCTATCGATCCTACATTAATCCTTATGCGGGTTTGACCTATGGTTACTCGCGACTGTTTAACCGATCTCTTTTCGCGATCGGAGGCACGATTGGTCTTGAGCTTGTGAAGCTTAAGTGGTTTACGTGGAGTATCTCTGGAAACCTTATGGGTCTTTATAGCGGTAAAGACGGCGGTACGACGAATATGTATGCCACACATCTATTTATTCCGTTTTAATGGATGTGCGCACAAAGTGCGGATGATTGGTTATCCAAGACGAGGTCCTATGCTTTTATTTAAATGTTATGGTTGGACGGTTATTTGTCCAGTCCTACTGAGCTTTGCTCTCTTTAGTTGTGTCACCAACAAAATCGACAAAAATCAGTCTGCAGTGGTTAGAGACCTAATTTATGCAGAGCGAACGGGGATTCAGTTGAAGGCGGACTGGCACCCAGCAAATAAGGACAATCTTAAACATCGGGAGAAAATGCCTGCATGTATCGTCATACATGGGGGTGGCTGGTACAAAGGTGACAAAAAGGACATGGAATCTATTTCTACTCGCCTTGCGGATTCTGGAATCGGCGCGTTAAACATTAAGTATAGATTGGCGCCCGAATTTCGATTCCCGGCTCCTATTATTGATACAAAAGATGCCATTCGCTGGATTAAAGGAAATGCGGAACGGCTTGGTGTTGACGCTGAGCGTGTCTGTCTCATGGGTTATTCGGCCGGTGCGCACCTTGCTCTGATGGCGGGATTTACTCAGCCGTCGGATGGGATTGATGATACGAGCCCATCTGGCGTAAAAATTTCTAGGTTTCCTGGCGTAGAGTGGTTGACGTCTTTCCCGAAGGATCTCCGCGTCAAAGTTATCGCCGCAGGTGGCGCACCAGTCGACCTAAATGATGGTAGCTATAATAAATATTACGAAAAGTTTTTCGGACAGCCTCCCAGTGCCATACCGCAAACCTACAGAGCGGCATCTCCGATCACATATGTACGCAAGGGGCTACCACCGGTGTTTCTCTATCACGGTAAAAATGACTGGATCGTGGAAGTCGAGCAGTCGAGGCGACTCGTGGATAAACTTCGAAGTGTGGGTGTAGACGTGGAATACCTAGAGGTGACATTTGGTCATGTGGCGACGTTCTTATTTGATGAAAAAGAAGTTGGAGCCGCAGTCAGCTTTCTCAAGTCTAGGCTTTAGATCTAGCGCCCTAAAGCTCAATATCTTTAGTGAAATCTTTTGGTCCAAGCCCGGTAACACATAGATTGTTGGGTTTGAAAACGAGTCGAGTCACAACAACTGTTACCGGAGAGTTGGTAACTAGGCGACTAGAATCCGGTTATGAATGTGACGTAAGCGTTTAATCTGCCCCGTATTCTCATACCGACGCCCGCAGCCTACTCTGATTTTAAATTAAGACAGCTAAGACATCACGCTGTACCGAACTCCGCCACGTATTCATTGATACGTCATGCAAGGGTCATGGACGAAAACGAGATTAAAGATGCAGATCGAATCGACAGTGAACAGTCTTTGCATGCTTGAATAATCCGCCGTAGGCGCCAACATTGTGAGCCGCAAAACTCAAGGTTTTTGGGTTCTTGCTCGGGATTGTTGCGATAAGATCCTTCCATTCTTGCTTAGGGGGCACCTGGCGAGGACCACCAGACGGGTTCTTGTAGTTGTGAGCGGTGGCCTCAAGATCTTGGTCACGGACGCGGAAGCATGATGCAGGGTGCGGATCAAGAAGCAAGTCGCTCCAAGCCACAAATAAGGCTGATTCTTGTCCGTCTTTCCATCCAGCTAAACGTTGAGCATTGCAAGCATTGTATGCGTCATCGCTTTCAAAAAGCTTGATAAATGCCATGTCCACATTCCCTGGAGTTTTTGGGTCAAATCCTAGGCTGTGCATCCATTCGGCGGCGAGTTCATCGGCCTCCTGTTCAACCGTGTAAAGTCCCAGCTTTTTGGTTTTTAGTTCAGATGCTTGAGACTGCGAGGCGACGTATTCTTGAATGATTTTGCGTTGGGCGCTCTGAATGTTATGCACATTAAACGGAGTAGCGGTTTCAAACGTTTGAGTTCTGTACGCATCGCGAATGGATCGGTCGATTTGCTCAAGCCAGTCAGCCATGGTGCCCGATGTTGGGATGGGCTTGGCACCAGCGCGGGCGAGTTTGTACGATGCCGTCGCACTCTCCACCGCCTCGACGGGGTTTGGCATGATGGCGTCATCGTCAATTTTGATCTCTTTTAGGCAGGTGATCGCCTTGGTCTCCCATGCGATCAAAGCTTTCGTTGAGGCAGCATCCAGCTTATGAAGGGGCATCGCAAGGCTTTTGAGATCAAATATCCCGTGGTTCGTCAGCCGTTCTTGCATTTTGGCGGCATCGTCACAGGAGGCCGCAGATGACGTAGAGTACATGCTGACCAGTTCGTGAAGGGTGGGATAGCTCACAGGATGAAGTTTGGCTTCCTCGATGTCGCTCAGGGCCGTTGCGGGAATATTCTCCAATAGATCGGAGACGCGTGCTTGCATGACGCCAAAAATCGAACGTGACTTATTGCCGGAATCGCGCAGTTGGCTCGTACCAGATTTTTCATTGGGGCGGGCGCTTGGGTTAAATCCAGACGCGTCGTAGGCGAAATTATAATGACCATCGCCTGAGGCGATATGGGGGCGGTAGTAATGACCCAATTCGTGCGCGAGAACCGAGACGGTTTCGGCCTCTCCCAGAGATCTGATTAAGCCGGAAAAAATTGTGACGTGCCGCGATGTGGCCATGAAAGCGAGAACGCTGGCACCAGAGGCATTTTCCAGAGAGCCGGTGACCACGCATCCCTTGTTCGCAATAACCTCATACTGAGCCTGCTCGTCTTCCGCTGCGCTTGCTCCGGATAAGGTCTTGGCAGAAAGCTGACAGTCCCGGTTCACCGCATTGAGTGTGTCCAGACGCTCTCTGAGCTCAGCCAACGAGATCTTGGAGTGACGGCATTCTTTACTTTGATCTGGCGATTGTCCGTCAAGTGAAGGGCCGCCATAAAAATGCCCGTCCTCAAACAGAGCCAGAAATTTTTCGGATGCACGGGTGCCTGAATTTTGGCTGCCGTTAAAGCGCAGGCTTACGTTATCAAAACAAACTGGAATTGCTGTGACAAATGCGTTGACATCATCGGTAATTTCGATGTGGATTGTGGGCTTGGGAACCATCGCCATGCGCTCAGGGTCCTGTGTGCGAATCACGGAGTCTAGCTCATCAATCCATGCTTGGAGTCGCTTTGTGACAGCGTGGTCAGGCGCAAGGAATGTCTTGGGGCCTTTCAAGGAGGTCGGGTCCGAGGGGTTACCCATGGCGAGATATTCTTCGACCGAGTCATCGGCCCACAACCATGCTTTGGCCTCATGACGCACAGGCTCATTGGTATTGTGTTTCAAAGTGCCCGGAGCGGAGCGATCTCCGCAGGCCGAAAACTCCAGAGTTACGGCAAAAATGAGGGCCGTTAATGCAATGACTGAGCGAGTGGGGTGCATGGTGGGTATCCTTCTCAGAGGCGGCATCAATGCCGATTCGGCGAGAGATACCCTCCATGGACTTGAGCGTCAACCACTAAATTGACCGTCTGGCCAATTTTTTTTAGGCGCTGAGAGATAAACTGCAGTTTCATGCATTTACAGCCTTTTCTGAGGCTTTAATCCCGGACACCTCAATGGCCAGAGTGTCACCTTGTAGATCGACCAGAACCTTAGATCCCTCCGGAATTCCGCCAGCAATCAAAGCACGACCGATTTTGGTCTCGAGATCACGCTGCAGATAGCGTTTCAGAGGTCTTGCGCCATAGACGGGGTCATAGGCTGATGTCGCGATATGGGATACAGCCTTGTCCGTGATCTGAAGGGTCATATGGCGCTCTGCAAGGCGATCTGCCAACGACTTCGTTAATAGCCGGACGATTCGTTTAATCTCATCAAGCTTCAGGGGCTTGAACAGAACAATATCGTCGATGCGATTAAGAAGCTCTGGTCTGAAATGAGCTCGAAGCGCATCAAGCACCTGCTTACGCGCGTTATCTTTCAGCTCGCCATCTTTGTCCACGCCATCGAGAAGATAGTGGGCGCCAATGTTGCTGGTCATGATGACAACAGTATCCTTAAAGTTGACGACGCGGCCCTGGTTATCGGTGAGGCGACCATCGTCCAGAAGCTGCAGCATGATGTTGAAGACGTCGGGATGTGCCTTCTCTATTTCATCAAACAGCAACACACTGTAAGGTCTGCGCCGCACGGCTTCTGTCAATTGACCGCCCTCATCGTATCCCACATACCCCGGAGGGGCGCCAATGAGACGACTGACCGAATGCTTTTCCATGTATTCCGACATGTCGATACGGATGATGTTCTCTTCCGAGTCAAACAACGTTTCAGCGAGCGCTTTGGCAAGTTCTGTTTTTCCCACACCCGTGGGTCCGAGGAACATAAAGCTACCAATGGGGCGCTTCGGATCCTTAATACCCGCACGCGCACGGATCACAGCATCGGCAACCAGCTGAACCGCCTCGTCTTGTCCAATCACTCGCTCATGCAAGATCTTGTCAAGTTTGAGCAGTTTTTCACGCTCGCCTTCCACGAGTTTTTTGACCGGAATGCCGGTCCAACGTGCGACGATTTCTGCGATCTCGTCGTCTGTAACCTCTTCACGCAAAAGCCTTGCGTGGCCGCCGCTCTGCTGGGTTAGCTTGGTCTCTTCTTCTTGTAGCTTTTGCATAAGACCAGGAAGTTTGCCATGTTTGAGTTCAGCGACTTTATTCAAGTCATAGGCGCGCTCGGCGCGGTCGATGTCCTGACGCACCTGTTCGATCTCAGAACGAATCACGGTCAGTCCATGCAGTTTAGACTTCTCTGCATCATACTGTGCACGCAGAGTGTGTAGCTTTTCTTTCTCGCCCTGGAGTTCCTTTTGCAGAACTTGGAGGCGGTCGATACTTGCTTTGTCCTTTTCTTTTTTGAGCGCCGCTTCCTCAATCTCAAGCTGCATCACTCGACGCTGGGCCTGATCGACCTCTGTGGGCATCGAGTCCATCTCCGTACGAATCATGGCACTGGCCTCATCCACCAAATCGATCGCTTTGTCGGGGAGAAAACGCTCGGTGATATAACGATGAGACAGAGTTGCCGCGGAGACAAGCGCATGATCGTGTATTTTGACGCCATGATGGACCTCAAATCGCTCCTTTAGGCCGCGGAGAATGGAGATCGTATCCTCCACCGATGGTTGCTCGACGTGCACCGGCTGAAAGCGTCGCTCAAGGGCGGCATCCTTCTCGATGTGCTGGCGATACTCGTCAAGTGTCGTGGCACCGATACAATTGAGCTCACCCCGGGCTAACATAGGCTTGAGCATATTGCCGGCATCCATAGCGCCCTCGGCTTTACCTGCACCGACGATGGTATGGAGCTCATCAATAAACAAGATGATGCGTCCCTCGCTGTTTTTAACCTCGTTCAAGACGGCCTTGAGGCGTTCCTCGAATTCGCCACGGTACTTGGCGCCGGCGATGAGGCTGCCCATATCCAGCGAAAAAATCGTCTTTTCCCGAAGTCCCTCGGGAACATCGCCGCGTACGATCCGGTGTGCCAATCCTTCGGCAATGGCGGTCTTTCCGACGCCTGGCTCACCAATCAAAACAGGGTTGTTCTTAGTCTTGCGTGACAGGATGCGAATGACCCTGCGAATCTCCTCATCGCGTCCAATGACTGGGTCGAGTTTTCCGTCACGCGCAGCTTTTACAAGATCTCGACCATACTTCTCCAGAGCCTCATAGCTACCCTCAGGCGTCGCGCTCGTGACCCGTTGATTGCCGCGAACGCTGGTCATGGCCTGCATAAAGTTTTGCCGATTGATGCCTGCATTCGTAAAGATTTTGCCGAGCGGTGTGTTAGCTGCGTTCTTGATAATCTCAAGAAAGATATGCTCAACAGAGACATACTCATCTTTCAAACGTCCAGCCTCCTTCTCGGCATCGATCAAAATGCGCGAAAGACGCTGACTCAAAAAAATCCGGCTCGGATCATAGCCGGGACCGCCAAGTTTGGGTTTTTTGCCTAGCTCTATTGCAATTTGACGCCCGAGATCTGGGGGGCTTAGATCCATTTTACCCACAAGGCGGGCGACAAGACCGTCCTTTTGTTCAATAAGAGCTGCGGCCAGATGCTCCACATCGACATCGCTATGACCATAACCGATGGCCGTTTTTTGGGCTTCCGCCAAGGCTTCCTGAGACTTCTGAGTGAATTTAGAGAGATCCATACATCCTCCATGACGTGGGGGGGCTGTGATCCCCACAAATTTACAATGGGTTCAAATTTGCGCCTGTCAAGACCAGCGATGATTGATGGTTATAAAGTTTCTATGATCGAATCCAAGCTTTGGTACAATGAGCATGGTCCAAAAGTCGCTGAAGTCAGTGATATTTTTAGAAGTGATATTTTTAGAAGTGATATTTTTAGAAGCGATATTTTTAGAAGCGATATTTTTAGAAGCGATCTTTCAGAAGTGAATATGGGAGCGGTTATGATTAGGTGGTTGCTCAGTTTGGAGATTTTTTTGGGGACGACAGTATTCGGACCCATGGCTCTGCTGGCTCGGGAATTGCCACATCGTTTGCGTCAAGGCGGTCGAGCAGTGTCAATGATTGAGCCGCACATGAATATCAAAGTGACCTATGTGGGGCGCCCATTCAATAGTGTTATGGATGAGTTGTTTGGCGTGACTTGGCATAAACAAGACGAAGTTTTGCTCACCTGCGCCGATGGCTATCAGTCGTCCATAGCGCCAGAAAAGTTTTTGTCCCACAAAGCATGGCTGGTCTGGGAACGGGCCGATCATGCGTCTTTTGAGGTAAGGAACAATCTTCAGGGTGGGGAGCTTGTAAAACTCGGTCCATATTACCTGGTTTGGGAAAATGAAAACGATGCAGAGATTCGCGCTGGTGGTGCAACAGATTTTCCCTATCAAGTGGTCGCGATAGATCTGATTTCCTTCAAAGAGCGTTTCCCGCGGCTCGTCCCAAATAAAACCGCAAAGCCGGAGATCCACGATGGCTTTAAGTATTACCGAACGTACTGCATGAGTTGTCATGCCATGAACGGCGAGGGTGGAAAAAAGGCCCCCGATTTACAGGATGTTGGTTTGTTCACCAGGATCAAAGAAGCAGAACTCAGGGCCTGGATGTTGAATCCAGCGAAAGTGAAGCCAGGTACATTGATGCCCGCCTTGGCGCCGCAATCCCCAGATCGGGACGTTAAAGCCACCAAGATTATCAGCTATTTGAAATCCAAGATCAGCAAGTGATACGGTTAAAGTGAAGAACTACCCGTAAATTCTTGCGAAGTAACCACGACGGTTATCGAAAACTCATGGCTGCAAGTGCGCCCGCATTCATCTTCAGGATCGATGCGCCCATTTCTCGCGAGACTTTATCGATGGTATCTGTAGTGCGGTGATAGGCCGGGTAGTCGTTCCAGTCGTTGTCGATGGTGAGGATTGCCGGAATATTCTGGTCAATAAATGGCATATGGTCGCTGCCGAAAGGATTGAAAGAGCTAAAGACTTGCAGGCCTTCAACCCGTTGAGCTGCCGCTGCAAAATGGTCGTGCAGTGTCCGGAATTCGGCGGAGGTTTCTAGTAAAACATCCAGAGAATCGTCTTTGGAGTAGCCAATCATATCCATGTTGAGCACTCCCTTGATGCGCGAGCGTTCTGATTGGGGGAGGCTGCGGACATAGGCTTTGGACCCTATAAGCCCTTGCTCTTCGCCACTAAACGCCACAAATATCAGTGTTGCGTTGCGTTCCATGGCTGCGAACACTCTGGCCAGTTCGAGTACGCCGGCAGCGCCGCTGGCATTATCTTCGGCTCCTGGGGCCGATTGGCTAACGCGCTCACTTAGCGAGTCATAGTGGCCACAGATGACGTAGATGTCCCGATCAGCGCCCGCATCAAAAGTGGCGATGACATTCCAAGCATCTCGGCCGGCAAGATTGAATTTTTGTAGCATTGTTGATGTCGGATTCAGGCGGTCAAATTGATCCTTGATCCAGTCGCGAGCGGAGACGACATCAACTGACGAGATGTGGCGATTCCAATTGGTCAGGGTGCCGACATCGCCATACCAGCGTACAGGATCCACCGCATCCATGGCGCTCTTTGCGGCTGAAGTTTGGGCAGGATTCCAAGTGCTTGCGGGAATATCGCGGACGCCGGCCCGCACGTAAGTGTGATTGATGGTGAAAGGCTCGATTTTAAAGTGATGATCATCCGTCTCGGTGGCGATGTCTGACGGTCGAACGCCAGTAACGATCGCTGTGTGGCCAGCACTGGCAAGAATGGAAAGATGTGCCGGTAACTCGTTGCGGTGACCAGCTGTGATGACGGATAGGTGTTTTGCTGTGATGTTGGTCCAATGGCTTAGGATTGGTGCTTTGGTTGAAAGAATTTGGCCTGCTGCGCCGCCCAAGAGCATGGCGTGACCGAGTTCAGCCCACCATGTGATCCCAGATTTTTGCTTGATAATGTCAAGTTCTGCGTTGGATTTGGAGCTAATGTCGATCAATGCGATGGCGGGAATTTCCGAAATATCGGTGCTCGCAGAGATGCTTAATGTGAGTGCCATGATCAAGTGTTGAAAACGCATTAACTGGCCCGACCTCGTGTTGCTAAAAATGTCTGTCACCGACATTTTTCTAAAATTACAACGGTCCGTCAAAGACATCTTTTAAAGATCCGTAATCATTGGATATTTTAAAGAAGATGTTCGTCGCCTTTGCCGCCCAAAAAGCGTAGCGTTGGCGCTATGAAAATCGATACGACGCACAACATCAAAAAAATTCTCGAGGCCGCCGAAGTTTCGCCGACTCCAGGA
>JBILMN010000089.1:0-11877 GCA_044375465.1 Oligoflexales bacterium
GATCCCAAGTCATGCTGCACGATGCCAGCCAACTCGATGTCACCTTAATGCCGTGGGTGACCCTGGCCCTCTTGCTGGGCATTGGTCAGAAGCCCACCTTGCAGGAGACCGATATACTCGCCTTTGCGCGACAACGCCGCCTCAGCGACAAAGAGACACAGATATTAGCCGTAATATTTTCCGGCTGGGAGACCCTACCCCATCTTCCGAGGTCGACGGCCGACGCCCTGGATTTTGCCGACATGGTCGAAAAAAAATCGCGAGGATCTTCCCTCACTGAATTTTTCGGCCCCGTCTGGAGTTTCTTTGCCCGCCACCTCCATGATGACATCCGGCTTGAAATTATTGGCTGGCTCATCGCGATGGATCAATCATTTGGCTTTCGACGGGTATCACCCCTACCCATCACCGGCCATGATGTGATGGAGGCATACCCCTCACTTGATGGCAAATCCATCGGAGATATTTTAAGTAGCCTGCGCACCGCTTACCGTAATGGGACCTGGCAAACCCGTGGGGCAGGCTTGGCACTGATTCGCGCGTTCTTAACGCCGCAATCTTAAGCACGCCTCGTGCCCTATGGCATCACTACGTGATTTCGGAGACACTATGATATTATCGAGAAGAATTCCGTCTCTTTTGCGACGAGTTCACAAAGATAACACAATGGGATGACGGTCACCTTAGGAGTCTAAGGAGATGTTCATCTCTGTTGCTAAGGATCAGAACCATGTACCAATCAAATCAGGGCGGTGCAGGATCACGGCCAGGTTTCTCCAAACCACCGGTCTTCAAGATTCTGCTCGTTGACGATACGATTTCTATTCGCCTGCATGTGCGCAAAATACTGGCAAAATCTAATGTTTCACTCATCGAAGCCGCCAACGGGCTTGAAGCCCTCCAACAGTGTCAGGCGAACAGAGATCTTAAGTTGATTGTCTGTGACGTCAACATGCCAGGAATGGACGGTATGACTTTTTTGGAAGAGCTCAAAAAATCATGGCCAGCGAACACCCCAAAACCAAGCATCGTGATGCTGACAACGGAAAATCATCCCGATTTCATCAAGCGCGGCCAGCTCCTTGGCGTCAGCGGATGGATGACCAAACCGCCACCCGAACAGGCGTTGTTGAAGCTTGTTGAACGCCTCAAGGAAAGCGCCACTTAGCCAGTACCACTTTCGCCAGAGCGGTTGTCGCGCGGAATGCGATGACGAGGCCATGCACAGCCGTCTAAATAATCGACACCTGCGACAGACTTAAAGCGCTGATATGATTAACTAAAAAATAGGTACGCAACTTGCAGTCCTGAGTCCACCACAAGATTCAGGGGGACCACCATGATCCGATTGCAACGTAACCTCGTCATGATCGCTTTAGGACTCACCGCCAAAATTGCCACGGCCGGTGAGCTGCAGTGGCAGTTCCTCGGAGCATCAAGTTTTGGTCATGGGCTCAGCTGCGCTACCGATAACGTCACCGTCAGCAGCGCTGGAAACGATCTGTCGATTGTTTACGGGAGCTCCATGGCGGTGAATCTTCCAGCTGGAGAGCAACCGAAAGTCCATGCACTCTGGGGCCACTGCCTCGTCTTTCTCAAACTTACAGTCCCGGCGGGCGAAACCATCACCCGAACCCAGGCATCCGTCATTGGCGGCGTCGAAAAAGATAAGGGTGCCTACGGCTATGTGACGGCGATCACCTACCTGACCCAAAAAGTGGCCAGGTCCATCAATCCATTCATCCCGGGAGCCCCGCTAGGGCCCGTTCTATACTTGAACCGCGAAATGCTCCATCGCGAAACCCTCAGCGAACCTCTATTTGTAATGAACCAGTCACGAGATTTAAGTGTCGCACAAAAAAAGTCGATCTGTAGACTCACCGCTGACAAATCCACGGAACTTGGCATGACCATCCGCCTGGCTGTTGCGGCCGTTCGTCCCAACGCATCCAAGACCGCTATCATCAACGTGGACACGGTCGATCGCCACCTTGATCTAGCCATGAACACAGAATCCTGCCACTAAAATGCTAAAATGGGGACACCCGACTGTCCCCACTTTCTCGGTCTCAGAGTGCACGTCAGTATCGCTCTCAAAATTTCATTCGAAAACAAGTCAATGTTTTCTACGAACCACTCAAAGTCTTCGGAAAAAATCATATTTATTTTCCTACAAGTTTCTAATCGATTCATTACCGGTAATTTGCTTTGCGGATTTCAGCATGTTTTTGCTTATTTTCAGGGTTTGCAAACATCATATCCTCTGGCGCTCCGTGACAAAAAAATGGGGACAGTCGGGTGTCCCTACATTACCACATTAACATTCCCTACATTAACCGAGTGTCCCCACTTTGCGAAAGTCTTTTAACCGGATCACGGGTCGCCCCTCAGCGCGCGATGCTGGCACGTCACAGGCAAACTCAAGAAGCCAATCATTGTGCTCCTCATCATCAGCCAAAACCTGATGACATGTCAGAGAATCTCCATCCTCAGACAGGTTGAACAGCGCACCGCCACGGGCTCTGCGGTCAGTCAGAGGTCCTCGGTGATCCGAGCGGTATTGCGCGAGTATGGTCTGCAAATGTTCGGATGTCCATTGATGGTGTGGATCAGAGGTCTTACAGAGATCCACTAGCTGAGCCAATCTGTCTTGCGCCAGATATTTGATGTATTGAAACACTTCATTGCGGATCGCCACGGCGAAAGACTTCTTGTTTCTGGTGATATCGAACTCATCATTTATGGTCTGTCGAGCAGAATTTTCAGGTGTTTGTGCACGGGTGCCGCCCTTCATCTTTTCCCACTCATCAAGCAACGTACCATCAACTTGCCGCGCCATGACACCCACATATTCGATAATCTCATGCATGAGATCGTCTTTGCACGTCGCCGGAACCGTCTGCACGAGAACCTTGTAGACCTCTGATATATAGCGAAGCAATAGCCCCTCAGACCGTTGGAGTTCGTATTCACGCACGTACTCGTCAAAGGTCATAAAACCCTCGAACATCTCACGGACAATGGACTTGGGCTTGATGTTATCCTGGGATGTCCATGGATGTTTTGCCGCAAACTCGTTGAACGTGCCGTAGATAAAATCACGATTGGGCTTTGGATACTCGAGCTTTTCAAGCTCTGCAATCCGTTCCTCGTACTCAACCCCCTCCATTTTCATCTCATACATTTTTTCGGACTTGATGCGGTCAAGCTGCTTTCTAAGGATGAGATCTGGATTTTCCACTATGGATTCTGCCAGCGTCAAAATATCAAGTGCATACGTCTCACTGTAAGGATCGACTAACTTTACGGTGTCAATCAAATATAGCGCCAAAGCGTGATGAATGGAGAAATCTTCCTGGAGATCCACATGGACCCTGAGTCCTCTTCGGGATGTTTCAGGATCCTTCTCGGTGAACTCGATGATGCGGCGTTCCACAAGCGACCGAAACATTTGAAATGCAGCCTTGCGGTGACGCTCTTTTTGGTGAGGATTATCATGGCATGAATTGACAATCAGTCGCATGTCGCGACAACCATCCTGCGGGCGAGAAAGGACATTTAAGAGCATGCCGTGGGACACTTGAAACTGCGACTGTAAAGGCTCGGGGTCTGCCGTAAGCAACTTATCAAAGGTGTCTTTAGTCCACATGACAAAGCCTTTTTCAGGCGGATTTTTGCGGACGATTTTGCGGCGTTTTTTGGGGTCATCACCCGCCTTCATCTCCAAGCGTTTGTTTTCGATCACATGCTCGGGCGCCTGAACCACCACAAGACCCTCGTCATCAAATCCCTTGCGGCCTGCGCGGCCGCTGATCTGACGAAAATCTCTGACGCTGAGAATGGTGGTTTTTTCACCGTCAAACTTGCATAGTTTTGTCATCAACACACTGCGAATGGGAACATTCACACCAACACCGAGAGTATCGGTGCCACTAATCACTTTCAAAAGCCCACGCTGAGCCAGCCTTTCCACGAGAAGTCGATACTTCGGTAGAAGCCCCGCGTGGTGAATGCCGACGCCATGCCTCAGCATGCGCTGTATGTCTTTGCCGTAAGGACTTGAAAATCTGATACCAAACTCTGACAAAGCGTCCGCGATCTGTTTTTTTTCCTCCTTGTTGCACAGTTCCACACTCATTAAATTTTGTGCCTCTTCAGCACACTCACGTTGCGTAAAGTTCACGAGATATACCGGTGCTTTGCCAGCCATGATCAGATCCTGGATGGTCTCATGGAGCGGCGTCTCCTGATATCGAAACGTGAGTGGGACGGGGCGTTCCATGGTTCTAACCACGGTCACCGCACGACCACTGAGTTTTTGGAGAGCTGCCTCAAAAAAATCCATCGCCCCCAAAGTCGCGGACATCAACATAAAACGCGTGTGAGACATGGTCAGCAAAGGAATTTGCCAGGCCACCCCACGCTCGCGGTCGGAGTAATAATGAAATTCATCCATGATCACATCATGAATCCCCGTGTTTTTGCCCGCGCGCAAAGCCTGATTTGCCAAAATCTCAGCCGTACAGCAAATGATGGGAGCATCGGGATTGATGGACGCGTCCCCGGTGATCATGCCCACACGCTCCGGTCCAAAATCCTGACAAAGAGCGAGGAATTTCTCATTGACCAGAGCCTTAATGGGGCACGTGTAGTAAGATCGGCGACCTAAGGCTAGTGACTGAAAGTGCAAGGCCGTTGCCACAAGTGACTTACCAGAACCTGTGGGCGTATTGAGAATGACATTTTGGTCATCATAAAGGGCCAAAATCGCTTCTTCCTGAGCCGGATAGAGCTGCAAACCCTTCTGGCTGACATAGGTCAAAAACTGATCCAAAATGAGATCTGAACCAGGTTCATCAATCTTGGGCAATAGCTCAAATAATGGAAATTTCAAGGTCGCATTGTCATTCATGCAAGATCATCCGATTAAGATGCACATTGACGCACTGATCATGCGCCTATAATCGCACACTACCCATCACACTCAAACCAATGGCAGCGCTGTTTTTCAGTTGAACATGTTCTGCGACCCAGCCGCGAAGCCGCACGTCTGAGTTTTCTGCAAGCTGTGACCATAGCGGCATGTGGATTTCTGGACCAGAACTCAGCTGCCAAAGACCTGAGCTCACTGTACCCACATGCAGCCTCGTTCTAAGCGACAACGCTTTAATCTGAATCGATGAATCGGAAGCCGATGCATCCATGGTCTTTGTCAGCGACGTTCGGACGTTACCCTGATCATAGATCAGCGCGCAATCCGCACTCCATGTCGCCTCCCGGTAGCGTTCGCCAAAGACCCACCCGAGTGCGAGAGCTTGCCCGGAAAAATCAAACGTCTCCACCCTCCAAGTCTCACCGTTATGAATCACAGTCCGCGACGCTATGGACTTGTGCCATAGGTCTCGCCGCACCATCACGCCCAGTAGCAGAGCTCCTGAGCGAAGGGCAAACTCTCCCTCAAGTCCCGCAAATGCGGGGGCATGATAGTAACTCGACGGATGTGGATCCGACTTCAGTTCGGGAAACCTTGTATTGTAGCGAATGGGGCCCCCCGCCTGATCGCCCACAACAAGTCCCAAGCGCCCCCGAAGTGGCGTGTATGGCGATCTCCATGTTGGAGAGTTTTGCGCGATGTCGTCTGACACAAGACCGGGTGGCACCTGCACCTGGGCGTGCACCGTGTCGAGCCAAACACCTGGGATCGTCATACCAGTAGCCACGAATCGAAAAATCCGAAGAGTGCGGCAGACCAAACGCATCAGTGATGATCTCTTCCTGAAAGCTTGCGATTTTTCTTGACCTCAGACCGCAGTCTCTTCGACTCCACCCGACGCCGCTGCGACGACCGGGTCGGCCTGGTGGCCACACGTTTTTTTGGTGCAAACCATACCCGTCGCAGCATCTCGGTTAATTTTTGCAGGCAGGCCTTCTCATTGATCGAACGGTTTCTCGTCTCGTCGGAATGAATCACCACATCACCGTCAGACGTCAATCTTGAGCCAAATGTCTCACGAAAACGCTCTTTGACGTCAGGAGCAATCCACGCCGCGCGTTCCAGATTCCAGCGAAGTACAGCTTTTGTTTCCGTTTTATTGACGTTTTGCCCACCAGGTCCGCCGCTACGGGCGTAGGAGAACTCCACCTCTGACATGGGAATCACAATACTCACGGGCTTACTTGACCTCTAACGATATTCACTTCACAATATAATGACACGAAAACTCGTATTTGTACCCGGATTTATTGGCACCAACACTTGGATTTTTGTAATGACGGCAAAACCCACCCTGTTTGTCATCGACGATGACCAGGATATCTTGGAACTCTACGAAGGCTGTCTCAGTGACGCTTTCGAGGTCCATCTATTTGCCAGTGGTCGCCAGGCCCTCGAAGCGGGCCATTCGTCAAAGTGGCCAGATAGTATGCTGGTGGATCTCGTCATGCCCGAATGGAACGGCATTCAAACCATCACGGAATGCAGATCCAAAGGATTTCAAGGTCCGTTTGTGATTTGCTCCGGAATGGCCGATAAAAAATTCGCGCTGCAGGCTCTGTCCATGAAGGCGTTTGCGCTGCTTGAAAAGCCTTTTATTGGCCAGGAATTAATCAACATCATGAAGCACTGTGTCACCGAATCTAAACTGATCGGTATCAGTCACCGTATGATGAGTTTGAACGCGGAACTTGCACAGAATGCCTGGGATATGTCGAGTTTGTATGAAAAACGATTGGCTGAGGCCGAAAACCTAATGTTTAATGTGGAAATGGGCCGCGATCAGCAGAGCAATTTTCTCGATCATCAATCCTATTACGAAATCTTCGCGAGGGTATCGCAACGCATTGACGTCTTGCGTTTTGAGATCAGTCAACTGCAGAACGAGCAGGAGCGACTGCTGGCGTGGCGCGATTTGAATTAATTCAGGCATTGAATCCAAGATCAAGTGCCAGCTCCAGGACCGTCACGGCATCGATGGGACTGGACCAGGTCCGTCCTTCGGCCATGGCATCCAAAACATGCCCGACCATCAAAAACTCGTCTTCCTTGAAGGGAACCCCCGCGATGTTAAACGGCCCCAGCAGGACCGCAAGGGATGCTGGTTCATTCTCACGTCCACCTAAAGCCCGAACATAGTCTGCGTAGTTCATGATCGGAATGATTGTCGATGTTTGGGTCGAATTTATGGTCGGGTTCAAGGCCGTCACCTCGGTCAGCAGTTTTGAAGACACCAAGAACAAATTGTGTCCTCTGAGTCGGCAAATTTTGCCGTTTCTTTACCAAATGCCCCTTGGAGAGGAGGTAAATACCTGATATGCGTGACTTTAGACTAACCGATCGCAGGGCTAGAGCATGTTTCCACAGACCTCCCATGATGAACGCCCCTTACCCGAAAGACTTCGTCCCACTAGCTTGGACGACCTCTGCGGCCAGGAACACATATGGAGTGCCGCATCTCCACTGCGCCGCCTCGTGATCTCAGACAGTGTCAGCTCTTTGTTATTCTGGGGACCTCCAGGCACTGGCAAAACAACCTTAGCGCACCTTATTGGTCGGCAAAGTTCTCGGCAGCTTGTCGTCATCTCAGCGGTCCATGCCACCGTCAAAGACATCCGAGGGCTCCTTGATGCTTCGGTTGCAGCACAGGCCCAAGGCTATAAGGCCCACATTCTCTTCGTGGATGAAATCCATCGGCTGTCCAAGAGTCAGCAAGATGTCTTGCTTCCAGGCCTTGAGAGTGGGCACGTTCGCTTTATCGGAGCCACCACAGAAAACCCGTCATTCAGCGTCAATAACGCGATCTTGTCGCGATGTTTGACGTTTCAGCTTCAGCCACTGTCAGAGGACGCGCTGGTCAGTATCCAAAAGCGTGCCATCGCATCAGGAGATCAGGCCCTTGGGCGGATTGACGCCTGTGATGCTACCTTGCGCATCATCGCTCAAAACGCCCGCGGCGACGGACGTCAGTGTCTCAACATGCTTGCGGCAGCGGCAGCATGCTCTGAAGAAAATGAAGGCGGCGCTCGAACGATTACGCCCGAAACTTTGAAACAACTGGCAGCAAGCCTCCCCATCCGCTATGACCGCGATGGCGACCAACATTATGACGTGATTTCGGCGTTTATCAAATCCATACGGGCCAGCCACCCTGACGCCGCAGTCTACTATCTGGCAAGAATGATCGAGGCGGGTGAAGACCCCGTGTTTGTAGCGAGGCGACTGCTGATCAGCGCCAGCGAAGACATCGGCAACGCCAATCCCACAGCCCTCTTAATGGCAGAGGCCACGTTTCGAAGTGTCCAGGTTCTCGGTCTTCCCGAAGCGCGCATCGCCCTTTCCCAGTGCACAACGTATTTAGCCGCATCTCCAAAGAGTCATCGAGCCTATCAGGCTATTGATCGGGCACTGATGGAAGTCAAAGCCACAGGCCCACTGGAGATTCCTCTGCACCTGCGCAATGCGCCAACAAAATTCATGCAAGCGCAGGGTCACGGCCTGGGGTATGCTTATGCCCACACTGACCCTGAAGCCGCCAAACAACTACCCTATTTACCAGAAAAACTGAAAGGTCGACGTTTCTACGAGCCGATACCAGTCGGAACCGAACGTCAGCTGATGGAAACCCTAAAACAACTCAGACCAATGGCTGACTAGGATCAAAGGAGCTTTCTGATGCCCACAAACCATACCGCACTCATCTCTGTCACCGATAAGACGGGCGTCGTTGAATTTGCAAGAGGGCTGCGGCAGCTGGGTTTTATGCTCCTGTCAACAGGCGGCACAGCAAATCTTCTGCGCGATCACGACATCTGCGTCACTGAAGTGGCAGACTACACGGGTAGCCCGGAAATCCTCGATGGAAGGGTCAAAACATTGCACCCCAAAATCCATGCAGGCGTCCTTGCAGACCGTGACAATCCCATGCACGTCACGCAGCTTCAATCGGGTGACATCCGCGGTATCGACGTCGTTGCCGTCAATTTATATGATTTTGCGGACGCAGCATTGGTAAAGTCACTCCGCCTCGATGAGGCGATTCATGCGATCGACATCGGTGGGCCAAGTCTGCTACGGGGAGCGGCGAAGAATTACGCGTCATGCCTGCCTGTGATCGATCCTGCTGACTATCAGGAGGTTTTAAGACAATGGGCGTCTGGGGGATTTTCGACCGCATTCAGACGGCAGATGGCCGCCAAAGTCTTTGCGCAAACAGCGCGCTACGACGCGATGATCGCTCGCCATTTCGCGCCCGATGCCTCTATCAAGACCTCTTCCCAACACTCTTCGGACTCATCGACATTGAGCCGGGCTCTACCACGTGAACTCATGGTCAGCACCACCCTCCGCTACGGTGAGAACGCCCACCAAAAAGCCGCGTTACTGATCGACGCTTCAAAACCTCAATCAGGTCTTGCCGCAGCGGCTTTCTTGCAAGGCAAGGAGCTCTCCTATAACAATTATTGCGACCTGGACGCCGCAGCTGCGATCGTCTCCGATCTCCATCCAATGCCAGCCGTCACCGTAATCAAGCACACCAACCCCTGTGGCACCGCAGCCAGCACATCCATGACGGTTCGTGAATTATTTCACGCAGCACTCGGGTGTGATCCGAAATGCGCCTTTGGCGGCATCGTTGGATCAAACCAACCAGTTGACGGCGATGCGGCACGTGCCATGAGCGACCTGTTTCTTGAATGCGTGATCGCCCCCGCCTATACGGACGAAGCACTCGCGGTATTTGCCGGCAAAAAAAACCTGAGAATCCTTCAATCTGACGCCGTAAAGTCATCTGCCGGCAATGCATCCAGCGTGCTGCAGCTGCGTTCCATTCAGGGCGGATTTTTGGCCCAGACCTCAGACCACTTCATCGCTGACGCGTCGACATGGACCTGCGTGTCCAAAACAAAACCGACACCGATCATCCTCGCTGATCTTCAATTCGCCATGCGCGTGTGCAAACACGTGAAGTCCAACGCGATTGTTTTGGCTTCAGGACTGAAAACCATTGGCGTTGGCGCCGGCCAAATGAGTCGCGTCGATAGCGCCCGATTTGCCATCGATAAGGCCCGCGAGATCGGGCACGTCGTCAAAGACGCCGTTCTTGCCTCGGATGCCTTTTTCCCCTTCAGAGACTGCGTTGACTACGCGGCGAAAGCCGGCATTGCAGCGATCGTTCAACCGGGCGGTAGCCTGCGCGATCAAGAATCGATCGACGCCGCAGATGAACACGGAATCGTGATGATGTTTTCGGGAGTTCGCCACTTTAAGCATTAGTCACAGGGGCCAGTTACTTCGGGAGCATTGACACAACAATCCCCATCTTGACCAAATAGAGATCATCCTCTGTAGAGCGGTAAATTGTCTCCATAGTCCGTTGGGGCGACCAAGCAAGAACTAATTGAACACCTTCATGGTCTTGAGGATCGCCAGTCTGGGTTTGCGACGCATCTGTGAGACCCTCACCATCTTGCGCCGCAGGATAGGCTCCCAGGGCTTTAAGTAAAACGTTACGCTCGGCAAAGACCAAGCCATCAACCCCCAGCCTACCGGGCACGATCGACACCGGTATTTCCGTTCCAAGAAGACTCAACCCCCAAGTGCTGGCCGTTTTTGGCACCAGAGTTCCGTCTGCACCAAAAGACTCGGCGACGGTGCCCATTTTTGCACTAGGACCCTGTGAGCGGATGATTTGCCAAACCAAGCTGACGGGGATCGACGCCCGGCTCATACTGCCTTGGGGTCGGACGCGTTTTTTGACTGCTTTGGGACGAGCCATAGAAGTGGTCGCGGCACCTGCAAAGTCTGGAATGAGCGCCAGAGTTAGCGATATTTTCAAGAAAAAAATTAGGCATTTAGAAAATAAATTCACTTTAACTCCCGGCTGCAGACGGGTTATATTATCCCACAATCCTCGGTTGCCTTGAACAAAAATGGAGTCCCGCGTTGCGTCACGCGCTACAAATCCTGATGTTTGGTGTCGTGCTGGCCGCATGCTGGTCCAACCCTTGTCCGGCACTCGCCCAAAGACTTCACACGGCTCCCATTGTCATTTCAGGGAAAGACATCAGTGGCATTGTACGCTACCCGCTCGCCAGCTATCGACTTTTCCGTTCCTCCCCAATCGGCAAAGCTGAAGCCATCCCCTTTCAACTCGACGAAATCAATGATGATACGGACTATGTTCTGGATCAGGGTTCGCGGATCACGGCGGATACCGGTAATGGGGTTTTTGATCCACAAGATGAACTATCGTTCATGGGTGATGATGTCGGGCCTGTCGTTGAGCCCAAGCAATGGCCTGAAGCACGACCACACATCATCTACGAACTGCGAGTCAGACACCCCGCAGCAAATCCCATGGGTCCGCAAATGGGCGCCGTTTATATCGGCATCTATTTTGGCCAGGCACCGTCACTGAGCCCAAAAAAATACGTGGTGTTTCAGCGCGATCAGGCATTGGTTCATACGTCGCGTTATCGCTACCAGTTTGATCAAAAAAACTGGCTGGTGGCCCGCAAAGTTGAGATTGCCAAAGGCGAAGGACAAGGCGCCGTTTATGAACCTATCCTGGACACGACCACTTTTTACATGAAAGGTGACCTCAAATATTTCATCACTGTTGAGGCCAATCACCGCAGCATTGAAAGTGACCTTGAAGCCTGGAAATCAGGACCCATCAGAACGATCGTGCGGGTTTCATTTCACTACAATCTGCTTAAACTGAAACTAGAACTTGGCATGTACACCGAGATCAGTTTTTTCTCCAATGCCGTGAATCTTCCAGCCATCGTTTATAGCCCGATTGATGGCCGCAAATCCTTAAATGACGGCAGCGGGATGTATTATGGACTCGCCATGCGCGACAATCCCAAAGACTACGC
>JBILMN010000090.1:0-11854 GCA_044375465.1 Oligoflexales bacterium
TTAATGGCCCTTAAATTCCATGAGCCAGCGCAAATCATAACGCCCCAGCCGCTGAGAACCACCAAGTTCAGGAAGATTGATCACGAAATGGCACCCTACCACGTGCCCTCCCATTTTTTCAACCAGAGCAGCAGCGGCAGCTGCGGTCCCACCTGTGGCAAGAAGATCGTCCACCACCAAACAGCGCTCCCCCGGTAAAATCGCCTCTTGGTGTATTTGAATACAATCTGTTCCGTACTCAAGCTGATATTCCATCTCAACCGTAGCACCTGGTAGTTTTCCACGTTTGCGTGCCAGGACGAGACCACAACCAAGACGCTCGGCAATTGCGACGCCGAAAATAAAACCACGGGACTCGATGGCGACGATTTTTTGAGGCTTTATTTTGAAAGCCTCAGAGGACATGAGATCCATGGTTGTCTTGAGACCCCATGGGTCCAAGATTAAAGTCGTCACATCACGAAACATGATCCCCGTCTTGGGGAAGTGTGGAATGGTTCGCACCAAAGATTTTAAGCGCAGGAGATCGGGGGTCATTGGAATCCTTGTGGCCAGGGGGGGGGAAAACGACAACTGAGAGGGCGCTTTCTCTCAGAAAACCTCTTCGCATTCAACTACTTTAAGCGTTTTTAACACCTGGTTTTAGGTCGTTGATTGTAAGTATTTTGCGAAAATTCAAAACAGCGGCCCCAGTCCCGCCTCTGCTCAGCCCTTAGATTTTTTCACAACGGGCCGATAACCCCCTGTCTTCTTTGCGAGGATTGCGGGTGACATCAGAATCCATCAAAAACATTGTCTATGTTCCTGTCATGAGTGTCATCATGGCCGTGTTGGGTCTGTTGACGCCCGCCAAGGCTCTTGCCGCTGTCGCTCAGTTTGAGATCATAAAAAGCAGCTACTACCACCCTTCCGCGGACCGGAGCCTGAAGCTTTCAGACCTTCAATCTCTACCAGAAAACCAATGGTCTGACGCCCCTTCAAATTTTGGATTCACCCACCGCGAAATCTATGTCCGTCACATCATCAAGGTCAAAAATGGTGACGGCAAAGTCTATGCTGCACAGGCACCCCACCTATTCGACATTGGTGAATTTTGGGTGGTCAATCATAGCCAGATCATTGGACACTCTTTGAGTGGTGCCGCAGTCCCTGCGTCCGATTGGACGCATTCTTTACAGGTTTCAGCCGTTGAGTTCAGCGTCACTGGCGAAACCGAGGTGCTCATTTTTCAGCGCATCAAACACTCGATTCGCATTCTTTCCAGTATCAAAATAACTCCGGCCCAAGCCGTGATCACCACAGAGAACCATAACCGAATCATTTATTTTATGTTCATCGGCGCCATCTTGATCCTTGCAGCTCACAATATCGCCATGTACCGCGCCACCCTTGAGTCAGTCTTTCTAAACTACTTACTCTTCATTTCGGTCATGGTGATCTCCCTATCTGGCGTTTGGGGTGCACTGAGCCCTTTGATGGCGAGCACCATCCCTGCCTACGCTGATAAAATCCGCGTCTTTCATGCCGCCACGACGTTTGTCATCATCAATATGCTGCATACTTTTTTGGAGCGAAAATCGTTGTCTTCATGGGTCAATCGATTAGCGGATGTTTTTAAAGCATTTTCGGTTCTAGTCATGATCGGCGCGTTCTTTGACGCCGACACAGCCATGTCTATCAGCGCCAAATGCAGCATGGCCGTGGTCATCATCGTTTATACCATGACCTTAAACGCTATTTACCGCGGACACCGCCACGCCTACTACGCGCTTTTGGCTCTCACAGGACCTGCCGCGGGATTTCTCTCCAATCATGTGATGCTGCGTCTTGGACTTGAACCACAAGACAAAGCGTCCTTGACGTTAGGTTTTCTGTTTGAGGGAACCGTGATGTCGTTTGGCATGTCAGAGCGCATCAGACGAATCAAACTGCAATTGATTCAGAAGGTTCAAGAAGCGAATATGGCACTGGAAGATACTGTCAATGAACGCACCGCTAGGCTTGCCGATGCCAATCTTGCCCTCAAAACAGAAATCGAGGATCGTCGAAGGTCCCAAATGCTCGCAGAGGAGCAAGCGAATATCATTAAAAAGCAACAATCTCAGCTGCTGCTTGCCGCCAGAGGACAGGCCGTTGCCAACCTGTCATTTGGCATCAGTCACGAAATCAACAACCCTCTTGCGATCGCTCAGGGGCACATCTTCATAGCGGAATCAATCGCCAAACAACAGGAACCTCAAAATGAAAAAATCATTGCCTCGCTGCAAAGCATACATAATGCCATTAAGCGCATTACGGGCATCGTCCGGATCCTGCGCGATTTTTCGGATATGATCAAACCACAGGTCACAAAATCATTATCCGTCCATGAGATCATGGGCATTTTTGCTCCCGCGGTCCAAGCCGATAATGGTGCCATGATCCCAGTTGCGATTGAAGAAAGTTCGGTATTATGCATGGCTCAGTCCGAGCCGGACACGCTCAAAAAATGCTTTGACGCAGTCCTTTCAAACGCTGCAAATGCGGCCGCCACCATGCCACATCCCAAAATCACCGTGAAACGAAGAATTGTGGCAAATACTCTGGAATTTTTGATCTCAGATAATGGACCTGGAATTTCACCGGATATTGCTGACCATATTTTTGATCCGTTTTTTACGACGGGATCGCCCGTCATGCACAAAGGCCTTGGGCTCACGTCAGCGCGCCTTCTTTGCGAATCTGTTGGCGGTTCGCTTAGGCACGATGCATCGGCCACTCTAACAACCTTCATCATCAGCATACCGCTAGTTGCCGAAACACAAAAACAGAATCAACCTTACGAGGCCTTAAACGATCAAACGGGCCATCCATCAGGAAAACGCGCTTCCTGATTGCTACCAGACATCGCCAGGGTCTCGTTTGCTGGACTTATCAGTGTCTGGCTTCTGCTGGCCGTTCACATCCACAGAGGGATCATCATTAATCGCCTGGGGCGGCTGATCTTCCTTCTTCGTCGCTCCCCCCTCGTCACCTTTAATGACACGACCTTCGTCATCCAAAATATCCTGGGGCTCTTTAGAAAGATCACCTGGCTTCACACCTGGGAGTAGCTGCGCGTTGGCTGGGCCCGTACCTACGTCTGGAGTCGCTGCCGCCTTGTCGGAGACCTCCACTTTTGAAGGAGCGACAGGGCTTAAGGATTCTTTAAGTTCCGCCTTGAAGTTAAACGGACTATAAAGCCGTGCGACCCCGCCACGACCATCACCAGGAACACGAATCACAGATTTTACCGTTGAGCCAATGGCAAATTCACTTTCAAAAGACTCTCCGGTTTTTTCGATATTCGTTGTGGCAAAAACCTCTTCTCCGCCGTCTCCTCCTGAAAACACGACACCCCGGGCAAGATCAACTCCTAGACCCACGTTGCGGGAATCATACTTGATCGGCCACTCGCCTCGTTTGACGATGGAGAGATCAAGTTCATCGATCTGATCGCGGTACTTCATGGTCTCTATCATTCCCTTGGCGTAATCAATCCAAGTGGGAAGCGCACCAATCGCTCCAGATACTTTAATGGCTCCGCGTCGCATCATTTTGTTTAGATCATAACCAACGTACGATGCGATCGTGTGGAAATGACTAAAATCCATGGGCGCGCCCTTGGCCGGCGGTACAGGAAAGAATCCTGCAAAATACGCATTGGTATAATCATTGGTGGTTCCTGTCTTACCAAAAGCCTGAATCCGAACCTTACGTGATTCACCCGAAGTGTCATTTGTGGGAGCTACCGACTGACCGTCCGCAGCTTGAGCCAGGTCAAGATAAAGTTCGCCACGAGCTCGACGTCCGGTTCCGTGCGTGACGACACGCTTTAAGATCTCGTGCATCTGATCGGAGTATTCCGGAATCGCCACCGCGGCTTCCTGGCGTTTAGGCTCAAACACCACTTCGCCATGGCGATCTAAGATACGACGAATGAAATTGATCTGATTGGGCGGACCTTTCTCATAAAAGCGATAAATTTTACCCTCGACAAACGTCTGATATATCTTGGCAACCTCCGCTGCCGTCACATCATTGGTTCCCAAAGGAAACGACTGAACGGGATCAACTTTGCTTGTGACTCCCATGGCTTTGACCATCTCAACAAGGTAATTGAGTCCTAGGGCGATCCTGAAATCATGATGTTCAAAATAACGATTCAAATCATAAGGCGCCGCTGCGCTCATGACCGACTGATAGTGTTCTTCGACTGCCTTCTCAAGACGCGAGAACTCCTCAAGTGGAAGCGTGCCGTTTAATCGAATCTCATTTTTGGTGACCATATCGTTTGCCCATATGGCCTCAACGTCAAGCGCATTAAGCTGCCGCCCCTGAATCGTAGACAGGCGATCAATATACTCAAAGCGCTCCGTGACTGTCCGCGGCAGTTCCCCATCCAAAGCAGGCAAAAAACCAAGTGCTGGCTTATTGCCCTGGGTTGGCAAGACGCGAAAATGAGTCCAGGCGTCCCGTAATGCCGCATCTGCCAAAGCGCCATCAGCCCCTTTGGCCTGCACCTTGGCGGCAATGGTTTCAAACTCGGTTTCAGCCATGCTGGCCAGCGTCTTCATCCGCAGAAAATTATTTTTAACGAGATTGATGCGCAGAGCGTTCTCCAGCGGTGGCATATCTGAAGATCCCTGACGCGCATAAAGTGACTGGAGCTCACCGATATAACCTTTACCCCACCACATTTTTTCGAGGGCTTTGATCGCCTCGTTGTGACCGCGGAACACGAGATCAGGGACAACATCCGAAATGGCGCGCTGCAACTGGTATTCCTTGACGCCGTCGTTATCAAGCTGCACGCCCGTGGTCTTGGCTACGCGAAAGTGGAAATCTGGTGCACTTTCTGCTGGGTGCGGCGCCAAATCCATCCTCGTCATAAGGTCCTTGAACTGCTCAAAATTAAGCTTATCAAGCAAGCGATTGGCGAGACCGACCGATGCTAAGTTCTCGGACATCGCGCCGGACCAAACCATGGACACATTGCGGTAGGGGCTAATGTGATCGGGCCGCGGAAAATAAAAACGCGCCTGATATGGGAAAATCTGCCGCTCGTTGTCGACAATATCCAGGATATTCCAGCCAAGCTGCATGGCGGCGTAGTACACTACGGATTTGAAGACCGAACCCGGCTGCCGACGTGCGAAGATCGCCCGATTAAACCCAATTGTGTCGAATCCACTGACAGCAACGCGGACCTCACCTTTATCCAACGCAACCAGGCCGCCATTGACGCGGGGGCTCTTTTGCATCTCGAGCACAGCCTCATGTTTTTCAGCATCGTACGCTTTGACCTCGACAAAAATCACATCGCCGCGTTTCAGGGCGCGCAGGAATTTTTTCATCTGCACTTCGGTCCCTTCCATGTAGGGACCATCCAATAGTTTCGCGTAACGCAAAATAGCATCGCTCGGAACAACCCCTGTACTGAGGCCAAACGAAACGTGAATTTCTGGATCCTTGCGGTCAATATTGCGAATTTCCTCAACTTTGCCGTAGTAGAACTGATTGACCTCCAAATCACGCAAACGGCGGAAGTTCTCCGGTTTTTCGGGCTGAAATCCGCCAAGAATGGTCTCAAGACGACTGAGGTTACGCCGCATGCCAAGTTGAGCTTTTTCCTGGAGCTTGCAATCGATGGTGGTGTAAATCTTAAGGCCGGCGTTGTTCAATTCTTCGATCGACTCAATGCCAAGGTTATCCATAACCTCTTTTTGTCCGACCTGGTTTCTGATCAAGCTGACGAGAGCCACCTCGCTTGATCTAAAGCTTCCCCGATTGAATGGGACGGGACGCTCGAACGCGTCTTTGAATTCAGCCTCTGATAGCCATCCTTGCTCGTACATGCGACGAAGCACATAGTTCTTACGATCAAAGGCGTTTTTCACCGCCTGTTCTCGTCGCTCTTTTGTGTATTTCAAATAAGGATCATACTTCGATGGGCCCTTAACGCTTCCAGCAATAAATGCGGACTCGACCACATCAAGATCCCTTACCTCTTTATTGAAGTAATACTTCGCGGCAATGCCAATACCAGAACCGTTTCCTGATACGTGGAATTGATTCAGGTAGAACTCCAAAATCTGCTGCTTACTGTAAAGTTTCTCGAGTTGCAGTGCCGCAATCGCTTCATTCAGCTTACGCGCAAGGGAGTATTCCCAGCGGTCCATGATATTTTTCACGGTCTGCTGCGTCAGGGTCGAACCACCACGAAATTTTCCTGTTTTAAAACCTTCGAGGAATGCCTTGAAAATAGCCTGTGGATCCACACCACCGTGACTGAAAAAGTTCTTGTCTTCGGCAGCGACCAGCGCATTGACCATGTGTTTTGGCACCTCGTCAATGCTCACGTACCGGCGATGTTCACTGTTAAAAAAACTACCAATCGGAGTCTGCTCATCCAGACAGAAAACGGTCGTCTCTTCATTGATACGAGCCATAATGGTCGTCTTCTTGAGATGAGAATTGTCACCAAACCAAACGCTCGCAAGGATCACCGATGTCACGCCAAGCGCGCCACCCATGCCACCGACGATTCCGGTGATCACAGCCCAGATCCCATAGTTCAGATATTTATTGGCCACTAAACGCATACCGTCAGCTCCATACAAATTGCAAACACCCCACAATAGTTTAACACCCAGAGCCCCAAACTCCCAACATGACTCCGAAATTTCGCGATAGCCAGCATCACCTGAGCCGTTCATCCAGAGGCTAGCCGCGCGCATCGTCTGAATTAACTTTCATCATTCTCACTTTGACCGTCGCCTCTTCAGGCGCTATAAGACGGCAGCATGGGAGACACTTGATGCCATTTCCGCACCTGACAACCCCCGATGGGCGCCTCTTAGACCAAGTCCAGCTTACAGGCATGCTGATGAGCTGCGTGATCGGAATCTTTCCCTCGGAAAGAAGCCGCAAACAACCCGTCACCATCGATATGTGTCTCTATCTCGACACGAGACGGGCCGCTGCCAGCGCCAATATCCATGAAACCATCGATTACGCGGGAGCTGTCAAAGAGGTCTCTTTCATTCTCGATCATTGTGAGTTTCTTCTCATCGAAACAGCGGTCGAGGCCATTTGTCGGCATTTTCTCCTGACCTATCAGTCAGATCATGGACTGCCGACCGTAGACGCCGTGATGGTACGCATCAGTAAGCCGAGCGCGTTGACCCACGGCATCGTCCCCGCCGTCCAAATCCTCCGCCGCAAAGATGATCTACCTGCGGTAACAGCAAAAGCATCAAAAAATCATCTGACATTAATACACAGCGCCGCCGATGCTTCACTGCATATGCTTGTCGCCGACCATCCAGCAGACATCAACATATTTGATGCTTTACCCAATGCTTCGGCGGCTTTGCCTTTCGGACGCTGGAATATGAATGGTCAGCCCCTCAAAAACCGCGCGCCTGTTCAACTAAACCGAAACGATGTCCCGATATTTTCGTTAAATGAGGGTGTTCAGGGACGAGGTCTGATTCTACTACAGGGTCGACCCTGAATTCCTGGGAATTTGATGCCCATTTGAGCGTGATTCCGCCCCCACTAGAATCGAACTAGAGAGTTATTTCGAGGGGGCTTTATGCGACTCCACGCTCAGTTTCAATGGCACAGACTCGTGCAAATCATGTCTGTCGCCGTCGTAGCATTCACGTCGATTCATGGATTCGCACGCAGCCTTATTTCGGTGGCCGATGTGGCGGAACAATCCATCCCTGGCGTCGTTAATATCAGAACCACACAATATGTTCCCAACAAGGACCCTGCCTTAGATCTATATCAATTTTTCCTGAACGGACGCGCACCGCAAAATCTATCCACTCATGCCGTCGGAAGCGGAGTCATCATCAACAAACAGGGTCATATTCTGACGAACGCGCATGTCATTGAGGGCGCCAATGTGATTGAGGTCTTGCTGGCAAAAAACAAACAAAAACTTCGCGCCAAGGTTCTTGGCGCTGACCCTAAGACGGACCTCGCGCTTTTGCGCCTCGATGGCAATGTTTCCTTAGCTCCTTTGGATCTTGGCGATAGTGATGCTCTAAGGGTGGGAGATGCTGTCATCGCCATCGGCAATCCGTTTGGCTATTCGCACACCGTCACCTCGGGAATCATTTCCGCTAAAGGCCGGGTCATTGGTAATGGTCCGTATGATAATTTTTTGCAAACAGATGCATCTATTCACCCTGGAAATAGCGGAGGCCCGCTTCTTGACACCAGAGGCCGCGTCATCGGCATCAATACCGCTGTCAGTAACGAGGGAGCAGGTATTGGTTTTGCGATCCCCATCAATCTGGCCAAACAGGTCACGAGAGATCTCCTTGCCTACGGCAAAGCCAGACGTCCTTGGCTTGGCATGGTTGGCAAAAATATTCTGTCTGCTGATGATATTGACTCTCCAAATGCCACTGATGTCGGCGTCTACGGCGTGATTGTCAGTAATCTTATCGTCGACGCACCTGCCCATCGTTCAGGACTTCGTATTGGCGATGTTGTCTTGACCGCAGATGATCAGAAAATCGGTGATCTCAATCAATTTCAGCGCATTCTTGTCAGCAAACAACCCAAAGGGAAAGTGAAACTTAAGATCTACCGCCGCGGCAAGGGTTACCTTTTTGCGACCGTAGTCCTTGAAGAGACACCGAAGACCGAGGAACTGCCGCAGGAGCGGGATCTGTTCTAGACCTGCTTTGCATCTAGCCCTTCGCGACGATTGACGCCGTAGCGATCAACTCCTCAAGAAGCGCCATGGACACCTTGCCACCAATGGCAAATGGATCCAGTGCCGGCTTTTCCGAATATTTGAGTAAGGTTGAGGGATTCACTTTGGCTAGATTGACCTGCCCCATCGTCCAATTAGAAAAACGTCGCTCAGTGATATCTTCAAATAGCAAAATTTCCACATCCCCATGCCGACTGTCAGCGGCAATGCGATTGTAGAGCTTGGAGATCTCGCGGCGATTGCCTTCCAGGACCTGCATAAATGTTCTGCCACTGTAGCAAAGAATACCCGTAACTCCGGCACCAGGATTATGACTGCGAGACTGGGTCAGAATCGATTCAAGAATCGCGCCATCGATCTCCTTCGGCGCACGACTGGCATAAAGCAGGCGAACTAACATCCTGTAGACTCCTTTGGTTTATTTCTTGGGAAACAAGGACAAAAACTCAAGACGCAAAGCACTATTTTTGAGAAAGGATCCGCGCATGACCGAATTGGTCATTTTGGATTCCATATCCTTGACCCCACGCCAATGCATACAGAAGTGATCAGCCTCCATCACCACAGCCAACCCATCAGGTCGCATTTTATCCATCAACAGATCCGCAAGCTCGGTCACAGCCTCCTCCTGGATCTGAGGGCGACTCATAACCCACTCCGTCAGCCTTGCGTACTTGGATAGGCCAATTAAATTTGAATGCTCATTGGGCATGATACCGATCCACACCTTGCCAATGATCGGACAAAAATGGTGGGAACAAGCACTGCGAACCGTCATGGGACCGACTAGAATCAATTCATTAAGATGTGATACGTTTGGAAATTCTGTCACCGGAGGTGCCGGCTGATACCGCCCACGAAAAACCTCCTTCAGATACATCTTCGCAACGCGTCGCGCCGTGTCCTGGGTATTGTGATCATGCTCGGTATCGATCACCAGACTCTCGAGCAAGTCCTTCATCTTGCCGGCCACCTCTTCCTGCAAAAGCTCAAGTTCGCCGGGTTCAATAAACTCTGCAATGTTGTCATTGGCAAAAAAATTACCGCCACTCTTAGAGATTCGAGCCCGAATGCGAGCCGAAACGGGCATCATTGCGGAGCCCTCTTTGGGGCTAAGGCTTTCTGATTTAGATCCATCATTCACAGTATTGATCCTAATTATGACAGCAGGCTGATTTATCTTAGATGGGCCACCAGCAACATGATCCCCATGCGGCCCTCAGCAGTCTACCCCACCGGCCATAAAACGCCAAGAACTCAATATTTTGGATCCTCAGGGTCCCATGCGCCCCAGAACATAACAGCTAGTGGGCCTTGGGCGTAGCTCGCAGCCAATGACGTTTACGTCCCGGCGTGCGAAATCTTTCATGCGCCCATCCCCCCGCTGTGAGAGCCTCTTTGACAACGCGGGACACGCTGTATGTCATCAACCGCGTGTCACCGTGAGAGACTGCGCACAGGCGTCGAAACCATTCACCGGACCACATATCCGGATTCAGCTCAGGCGTAAATGGATCTTGCCATATATAATCCACCTTCGGCATCAAACCTAGGATCGATGGCGCGATTGCCGCTTGCAAATCAGTCTTCGAACCATCACCCACAACAATGCGCCAACGTGCCGCGATCTCCGACTTTGGATGAATCATCTCAGCCGTGAATTCATTGTCGTTAGTTTTTTTCAAGTGACGCAAAACAGCGAGCCATTCCGCAGACCAGTTTTGGCACCACGGCGCTTGACCGCCAAGTAACGCCGCTGGCAACCGCGGATCAATTTCAAGTGAGACCATCTGTAGCGACCTCAGACCATCACTGTATAACCAGGCTGCCATGGTGGCCACCGCATTGTAGCCAAGCCCCATCCCAACGTCCAAGACGCTCAAGGCACGACCATCGCTTGCAAGAGACGCGCGAAAGCCGCTGGCCACCACATAGAGCTCCCAGGCCTCAAAACGAGCCCCTTCACTGGAGTGAAAATCCTGTCCATGCCCTTGGTGCCTGACGGTCAAAGACCCATCAGCCGTCTCCACCAGATGACCAAATTCGGTGATTTTTAAAATTTTTGGATCCGCTATTGTCATGACCCCCTTTGCATACTACAACTCACAGCATCATGACTACAACACCCTTGAAAATCCTTGGCCTTCTTCCTTTGCAGACTCCAACGCCCAGTGCGTGGGTAGAACTGGTTTTACAGAACCTCGATGAATTTCTGATGGATCATGCCTCTTGCGAACGCAAGGCCCACGCCGCGGCCATGATGCTGGTGAATCGATTTCCCGAGCACCCTGATCTGCAGGATCTGATGATTGATCTTGCCCGAGAGGAGCTCGATCATTTTCAGCAGGTCTTGCGCATCCTGCGGGAACGAGGTTTGCAGCTGCCAAGTGACGAAGTTGATCCCTACGTCAAAAAACTTCTGACGCACGTTCGCCATCCGCGCCGGGAACACCTGCTCGATCGTCTTTTGGTGGCAGCCATGGTGGAGGCGCGCAGTTGTGAACGTTTTTGTCGTCTGGCAATGGCCTTGCCAGCTGGATCTCTCAAGGAATTCTATGTCGGGTTTGCCGCCGCCGAGGCACGGCATTATCCGATATTTCTCGACGCGGCCGTGAGTGTCACCTCCAGGAAAGAGGTGGACGACCGCCTTTCTGAGTGGCTGACGATCGAATCTATGCTGATGACCGAGGTCCCACTACGCCCGACCGTCCACTGATCGCGCTATCAATGAGCTATTGCCTCTCTGAGACCATGTCATAAATTCAGTCATGATGTCTTTGGTGGCGCTGGCACCAATCCGGTCCGCTCCCGCATCAATCATCGCAAGAGTGTCTGCCAGATTTTTGATACCGCCCGAAGCTTTGATCTTGGTCCGACTTTGAGGCACCGAAGTGATGGCCTCACGCATGATTTTGATGTCATCAATCGAGGCACCTCGGGACGAAAATCCCGTCGATGTTTTGACAAAGTCAATCCCATCTTCTGCACACCACTGTGCGATCTCATAAATCTCCTGAGGCGTCAGCAGCGCTGTCTCAAAGATCACTTTCAGCGGAATATCACGGCAAGCTCGCTTCACGTCAACAATATCGCGAC
>JBILMN010000255.1:0-3604 GCA_044375465.1 Oligoflexales bacterium
CACCTTGCTTGATGACGCAAAGGGTGATGGAGGGATTCTTGGTCTCATGATTGCGGATGATCCAGCGTTGGCCGTTGTGGCCCATGCCACTATCAGAAAATAGAGCCCATCCTTCAGCCTTATCACCGGCCTTCACGAGCTGGCGGGCGAATTCATTCTGAAATTCCGTCTGAATTTTTGGGGGTAATTCTGGATTGGCGGCCGTCGTCGCAGGTTTTGAGCTGACGCCGGCAGATTTTGAGGATTCGTTTTTTGGAGCGCTGTGGGCGGTGGTGCAGGATGCACAAAGCCACAGACCTGCGAAAAAAGACGACACAGAGGCAAGAGACGCGAAAGATCTGATCGTTGAATGGACGAAACCGCGGTTTGGTGTCATGTGGTCATTCCTCTTGATCGGGCAACTGGTTGGTTCGTGTTCGTGTTCGTGTTCGTGTTCGTGTTCGTGTTCGTGTTCGTGTTCGTGTTCGTGTTCGTGTTCGTGTTCGTGGATGCGATTATTTTTCATTACAGTATTTGATGTTTTTGATGATGCGCGGTAGACGGCTATTGTCGGAATCGATGTCAACATATTTGAATTTTTTCATCCAGGCTGATTTGGCGAAATCCATAGAGGTCTGAAAACGGCAGTCCTCCTTGTTGGTCTTGCGGTTGCGAGCACAGACGGGGATCATACCTGCCTCAGTGGTCGTACCAATCAGCTTTGGCTCTGGCTCAAGAGTCCATTGGCACTCTTTTTTGCCCTCGGGGTCACACCCGAAAAGCAGCAGACCAAGGAGTGCCGCAGGGATGATCGCAACGTTACGCATGGATTGGTCCTCTAATAACAGTTCCTCAAGGGCGGCAACTTCTTATATTATGCCAAAGATCGTGCGGAAGAGCGAGCCGGATGGGGGGGGGGATTTGTGGAAATGCAGTCAGGTAGAACAAGAACTCTAGAATCTGAGCTCAAGCGATTTGACGATCTCATTCAAGACGTCTCCAGAACCCACGGGGTTGAGACCCTTGCCAATCAAGTTCACATCATTCGACCAAGGACCATCATCCCGCGCGCCAGTGGGCGTGACGTGGATCTGACGATTTCCGGATTGATTCATGGTGTCGAGGTGGCTGGCTTATCGGTGCTCAATGAGGTGTTGAGCCTTGTAACAAGTGGTCGCTGCCCTCTATCAATCAGTGTTGGTGTGGCCCTTGGCAATCTCCCGGCAGCTCGGCAGCAAAAACGTTTTGTGGAGCGGGATCTGAACCGATCCTTTGGGCGGCAAGAAACCAGCGTGGCGGAAGATCGTCGCGCCGATGAATTGGAGCGACTCTTTGGTCGAACGAGGTACTTGCTTGATATCCATCAAGTGAAGCTGCCGTGCGATCAGCCATTTTGGATCTTTCCGTACACGAAAACCGGATTTGTGTTCGCACGCGCCGTGGCACCTGATGTCCCCCTTGTCACACATTGGGGCAAGGGATTTTCGGCTGATGGTCAATGCAGTGATGAATGGACCAATCGCAGTGGTGGGTTTGGCGTGACCATAGAGCTTGGTCAGAATGGATTTGATGAGGCGCAAATTGCGCGCGGGGTGGCCGCGGCCTGTCGGTCTCTTGAAGTGGCGGCTGCGATGGTGGGAGGAGCGGTGCCCCAAAATGTGGGGACAGGCAAGGCCCCCGTTTATACGTGGGCTGAGATTGTGCCGTACCCCGACACTGGCGCTCCGGTTCTTGATCCAGGATGGCATAATTTCAAGTTGGTGAACCAGGGGCAGCGGATTGGTTCTTTTGATGGGCGCGAACTTCTGGCTCCCGTCACCGGGCCGGTGTTGTTCCCCAAGTACCCAGATCCCTCCGCAGATGGACGCTATGGAACGGATCGTCCGGCGGCGGAATTGATGCGTATTCTGCGAGAGATCAGCGAATCAGAACTTCCAGCATAGTGCAGATTTGTCACCAGCTTTGGTCTCATTGCGAGGTCAAATGGGCCATTTTGGCATAGAAAAACCTCTTTAAATGTTTGGCACAGTTTGCGCATGGCGATCGCCAAATCCAGATTTTGGGGAGGGGATCCGTGCGCCACGATGTGATTTTGATAGATGATGATGTGATGATTCGCGAGCATTGGGAGAGGCGTGTTAGTCGATCACAACAGGCTCTGAGGGTTCGAACGTTTGCCTCGCGGCAACAGTTTCAAAGAAGTCGGGCGTTGATTCCGCTGCATTCTCTCATTTTTGTCGATCAGCACCTACAAGACGGCGAATCCGGTGACATGGTGACCAGAGGGTTATTTGACGAAGGCTATGAGGCCCTCTATCTGTGTACCGCCGATCCCCAGCAAAGACTCCGCCAGCTGCCATGGATTCGTGGAGTGGTGGGTAAGCTTCCTCCTGAATGGCTCTTTGATGACGACATCACAGCACCAGTCACGGCCACTGAGCGGCAGCAATGGACCATGCAGATGGATGACCAGGCGATGGTGGTCTATCGGTCGCGCATGAACGAATTCATGGCGGTGCTCTATGGGCAAGATAGCGGTGCATTTGCCGGGCCCGGGTTGGATGGGTTTTCCATGCCTTCGGCCGTTATGAACGCATGGGAACGAGCGATCACGCTCGGGCTTTCCGATGATGACATCAAGGCGCGGGTGGATCACGCCTGGCGCATCAATGGGCGGGGATGACGTCAGAATGGCGATGATGTTGGATCAATTTCGATTGCCCGATCTCCTGGATTTTTGTCCTGACAGAGGCCAGATTAACCTGGGTTCGGCGCGTGTGATGTTGATGAATGACGCGGCTATGGGGGCTTTGCGGGATATTCTCGTGGCGCAGGTTGGGGCGATGATGTCGCGCATGATTTTGGCGCAGTTTGGGTATCAAAATGCGGTCAAAGACTATCAGGCTCTTGGCGCTTTGTTCCCCGATCTATCTGATGCGGAGCGGCTTGCCATGGGGCCTTTGATGCATGCTTGGTCTGGGATCGTCAGCGTCAAGCCGGAGCTGATGCATGTGGACCGCGACGCGGGCGCATTTCATTTTAAGGGGCGCTGGTACAATAGCTATGAAGCCCAGGATCATCTGCGACGCTACGGTGTTTCAAAAGAACCCGTATGCTTTTCATTGACGGGCTATGGTAGCGGCTGGTGTTCCTCTTATTTTGGCAGTCGATTACTGGAGATTGAGACCAAGTGTATGGCGTGTGGGCATGGCTACTGTGAGTGGGAAATCAAGCCATGGGATGAATGGGGGCCGGAGGCGGAGCCCTGGAAGCAATCATTGTCCAGCACCTCCCGCTCAGTGCATCGGGAGCTGGAGCACGCGGCTAGAGATTTGAAACAGATCAACGAACGCATGGAGATGGAGCTCGAGTCCAGAGCCAAGGCTCAGCGCGAACAATTGCGCATGATTTGCCATGACGTGGAGGGTCCGTTGCGACTTGCCATGCATGCTTTGACAGAAGAACAGCATCGGCATCGCCAGCCAGGTGTGACGAAAGCTTTGGGTCAGTTATCGCGCATCGATCAAATGGTGTCCCGGGCGCGCGGGGTTTCGCGTCTTATGGACGGCAAAGTGGTGGTGCACCAAGAAACCATCCATCTTGTGACCGAGATTGAGGCATTGAT
>JBILMN010000256.1:0-3569 GCA_044375465.1 Oligoflexales bacterium
TTGCCTCCGATATCAGCAGGATATTCCCAAAGATATAAGGGACCAAAATTGGAAGCTGCCCCCGCAATTGCGTACAATATAGTCAGTCATGAGGAGGGCTTATGCTAGCACTTTTCCCCGAAATTTCCCAAAAAGCTCAGGCCGGTGACATTGAATCGCTGGCGGTTTTCATCCGCCGTTATTTCGCCGGTGAACTGGCCACGAAGCCGCGTCTTGATGCGCTGGCAACCGTGCGGTCTTTTGGTATTCCGGTTGGCATGGCACCCATCAAGTATTTTGGCGCGATCGCGGTCAGGGACGAGGGTGGCGATATCCGCGCCAGTATCATTGTGCGGGATCAGCTGACAAAGGAACAGCAAGGTTTCGTACTTTGCCATTTGCTGGGGCATTTTGTGCTTCAGATTCAACCGCGCTTGGCTAAAACTGAATGGACAAGCTCCGGGTTCAAAGAGCTGATTGATCCGGGGCGTCGTTATGCTTTCGGTGAAGGGGTTTCTGGCGTGTCGGCGCAGGATTTTGCCGCCGAGGATGCGGCAGATCGGTTTGCCGGGGCTCTTTTGATGCCAGCCGCCATGCTGCGGCGTGCGATGGAAAAACTGGCGGACGCGGATAAAGTTGCCGCGATTTTTGGCGTTGCGAAAGAGGTGCTCGAACGCCGATTGGATGATCTCGGTGCGGCTCACCCCGTTGCTTCTTTGGTGCGCGCCGGAGCCCGTGTGGCAACTCCTGTTGACGTTTTAAATCAGCTCGCTGATAGTGAAGAGGCGGTCAGAAGTGTTCCCGCAGAGCAACTGATCCGCGAGGTCAATCAGCCCGTGGCATCCATGTCGCGGGCAGTGGCGACGCATTCTTATCAGGACGCGGCCCAGAGTGAGGGCGCAGGTCGCGGGGACGGGCCAAAAGAAAAACCCTCGCGCCTTAAGGGCATGGACCGCATCCGAGAGCTGGCCATGAAGATGGATAAATTTAGTGAGAAATCAAAATCCTGATCGCAGTATTCCGTTGTGGCAGCCCTCAAAAGAAAGGCTCGAGTCCACAGCGATGTTTCATTTTTTGAAGCACTGTGCGTCGACAGGCAAAATTCATGACCCGACCTGGCAAGCGTTGTATCAGTGGTCGATCCGTGACATCAATGACTTCTGGCACACGTTATCCGAGTTCTTGAAATTGAAATTTAAAACCCCGGCCAAGGTCGCCTGGCAGCAGGGGGCAACCCTACGTTCGTCTGAGTGGTTTGATGGCGCGACTTTGAATTTTGCGGAAAATTTACTGCCGCCGCCCGATGATCAAGAGGTCTTGGTGGCGTACGCGGAAGGCTGTGCCAGGGCCGCTTGGACCGGCCTGCAATTGTGGAACGATGTGGCACGCTGTGCGGTAGCGTTACGCAAAGCTGGGGTTGCACCGGGCGACTGCGTCGCCGGAGTCCTGGCCAATGGCCCTGAGGCCGTGATTGCCATGCTCGCTACCGCTGCTGTCGGCGGTATCTGGTCGTCGTGCAGTCCGGATTTTGGAACGCGTGGCATTGCTGATCGGCTTGCGCAAGTTGCTCCAAAGATGATTTTTGCAACCGCATCCTATCAGTATGGTGGCAAAGCTGTAGCTTGTCTGCCGATGATCCTTGATGCCGCCAGGTCGATCAAGCCATCACCCGTAGTTGTCAGTGTGGATCATTTTCATCGGGGCAGCGATGAGTTTGCAGCATTTCTTGCAACGTCCTCATTAGACCGTGGCTCTCCGTCACCTCTTGCTATTGATTTCGCGGCACGCCGGTTTACGGATCCTCAGTATATTTTGTTTAGCAGCGGTACCACGGGACTGCCAAAATGTATCACGCACGGAGTGGGTGGGACACTGCTGCAGCACAAGAAGGAACTGGTACTACACAGTGATGTCCGACCCGGTGATCGGTTGTTTTATTTTACGACCTGTGGGTGGATGATGTGGAATTGGATGGTCTCGGCATTGGCTTGTGGAGCGTCGATTGTGACATTTGATGGCAATCCAGCTGCCCCTTCACCGGCAAGGCTTTGGGATATTTGTCACAGTGAACGCGTGACCCATTTTGGCACCAGTCCGAAATTTATTGCCACGAGCATGCAGGCTGAAATGAAACCTCGTCAAGGCCAATTGCGGGCTATTTTGTCCACGGGTTCGCCTCTGCTGCCAGCCCATTTTGACTGGATTTACCAGCAATTTGGCGACATTCATCTGGCCTCCATCAGCGGAGGCACGGACATCGTGAGCTGTTTTATGCTGGGAAATCCTTTGTTGCCGGTTTATTCCGGCGAGATTCAAGCTGCCGGGCTTGGTATGGCCATTGAGGCATGGGATGACCACCAACGCCCTGTTGTGGGTGAAAAGGCAGAGCTTGTGTGTGTCAAACCATTCGTCTCGATGCCTGTTTGTTTTTGGAATGATCAAGACGGTGAACGCTACCGTAAGGCCTACTTCTCACACTTCGCAGATCATGATGTCTGGCGGCATGGGGATTTTATAGAATTGACGCCCCATGGCGGTGTGATTGTTTATGGGCGTTCCGATGCGACATTGAATCCTGGAGGTGTGCGCATTGGTACGGCGGAGATTTACCGCGCCATTGAAACACTGCCATTTGTGATGGACTCAGTGGCGATTGGGCAAATCATGGGCGACGATACAAGGGTTGTGCTGTTCGTGAAACCATCACCAGCCATCACCTGGAATCAGCAACTCACCGATCAGGTCAAGGCCAGAATCCGTGCCGAGCTCACGCCGCGCCATGTCCCCGCTGTAATCTGTCCTGTCGCAGATATTCCCTACACCCGTAGTGGAAAAAAAGTGGAAATTGCGGTCACACAAGTGATTCATGGAGAGCCAGTTCCCAACAAGGACGCGCTGGCTAATCCCGATTCTTTGAAGGAATACGAAACGTGGCGAGCAGCTCTGACTGCACGATAGAGCCACATCAAATAGCAGAACCAATCGTCTTGTTCAGGCTCTCAGGCGGGGTTTAAGGGCGGCCAAGGCTTTTGTAAACATCTGAAATAACAAATAAAAAATTTTTTTCTTCAAAAAATGACCAAAATCATCCGTTGGTTCTGTCGGCATAAGGGAGTGGGGCGCCTTGGTGCGGCCTACCCTGATCAGTTGATGATCAGTTGATGATCAGTTGAATGGAGGAAACTATGGTTAAGTCTCGCAAGGATCGAGGGGTTGAAGCATCGGCGGTCAATGTTGCGCCCAGAGCTAGAGTTGCGTTGAGGCTTGGCATGAAGACCTTTGGGACCAGGCATTTTTTTGATGTGACGACGCTGAATGTTTCGTCGTCAGGAATGCTCGTCCATGTGGATGATCCGCGAGTCGCGGCTCCATTTCAGGACAAGACCTTGCTTGAGATGGTCGTATATCCGGACGGAAAGAATTTTCATGAGGAGGTTCACATGACCGGAGTTGTGGTTCGTTCGGTCACCGATCGTGCCGATCACGCCAACAAACGCGAATTCGGCGTGCGTGTTGTTGATGTGCCAGAAGTCTTTGAACGTGTGATTGATCAGGCGCTCAAGGCTGTCTGAACGTTTAGCAAGGGCGAT